>CAZCPP010000018.1:0-22564 GCA_964500655.1 uncultured Anaerolineaceae bacterium
CATCCCGCAAGTTTGCCCGACCAACACTGTTTTGACTAGTTTTCAGACACTCTCTCAGAGAGAGTCCACGTGCACATATCACTAGTTTCATCGTATTCCCAGTCACGTTGCGACTCATATAAATACGGACAGGCTGACCAGGATTGCTCCGAGTAAATCCAATGATCAGCGGGCCGGTAGTATTGCACACAGCAGTGCAGTGAGTCATCGTATTCCCAATCTTCCGGGCACTCAACACTCTCAGGTACCGCCCGAATGCAGTTCCCATCATCCAGGTACCAGTCATACCAATTTCCCTGGTCATCCATGTAGGTGTCTCTCGATGGATGATCTGTAGTTAACCCTAATTGCAGGCCAGTAAAACACTTTTCGAATGGGGGATCAGGCGGGTCGAAGCACCGATCTCCTTCCCGATACCAGTCTTTAGTTGGACTTAAATAACATTTAGGTGGGCGTGTTACCTCACTAACCGCCTGGCAGTTTGAACAAGCCTCCACTTGGATGGCTGCCCCCTCGGGACCCCAACAGGAGAAGGGTTGGGTGGCATACTGATGACATTGTATATCGTTACCATCCACAGATGTAATTGTTGTGCTCCCACCAGGAGTCAGGGTAATGCCTCCCATTTGCCCCCCCTGATCCTGACACCAGCGGCCAACCTGCAAACCAGGGGGACTGAGATAACAATAAGGCTCTTCGGATGGATCCAATTTCAAATTATCAACCATTGGATAAAATTGAGGATAAAACAATTCATGTCCTCCTTCCTCTGATAGATATTCCCATTTCCTGCAGTCCACGGTGTGTCGGCGGCAGGAGGCAAGTAATAGAATTGCTCCCATCCCAACTACCAATATACACTTTAACGGAGCCTTCATGAGATTACTCCTCTCTTAATTCTCACTCACAATGACTATTTTTCACCTAGGGGCCGCAACCTGCTGCATTAAGAGACATGCAACAACAGTCCTGTTGGTTCCATACCTTTCCGGATCCACAGCCACTTGGCGGGGGTTGGCAAGCTCCCCCACCATCTCGATCACCCCCACAATACCCCAAGTTGTAGTTGAAGGTCTGGCATTCTTCGAAACTTTCGGAGAGAGTCAGCGTGCACGTATCATTAGTGGCATTGTAATTCATAAGAAGTGGTTGAGATTCAAAGATGGGGCTCGGGCAGGCTGAATAGTCACATTCTGGTGTAATCAACCGATCGGCAGGTCGATAGTATTGCACACAGCAGTGCGTTGAGTCATCGTATTCCCAATTCGACGGGCACTCAATGTTCTCGGGCACTACCCGAACGCAGTCCCCGTCATCCAAGATCCATTCAGCATCCAGGTACCAATCATAACTATTCCCCTGGTCATCCACGTATGCATCACCCAATAAAACTCCGGACAAACAAAACTCAACATCAGGGCCAGCCGGGACAATACACCGGCCTCCCTCCTAATAGGAAGAAGCTGCCGGACATTCCGGAGAGCGCGTTACCATACTAACCGCCTGACAAGTTGAACAGGCGGTCACTTCAATGGCTGCCCCCTCCGGACCCCAACAGGAGAAGGGTTGGGTGGCATACTGATGACATTGTATATCGTTACCATCCACAGATGTAATTGTTGTGCTCCCACCAGGAGTCAGGGTAATGCCTCCCATTTGCCCCCCCTGATCCTGACACCAGCGGCCAACCTGCAAACTAGGGAATCCGGGAGCACAGACAGGGGCTTCAGATGAATCCACTGGCTCCATTCCATGAAATGGGCCTCCCCCACACCATGTTGTAATATCATGAGTGTGACTTTCGTCTCGCATATATACATAACGCCTGCAGTCCACGGTGTACCCTCCACAGGACGCTAACAACAGGATAAAAAAAACCAATGCACCCACAACTACACGCAGAGATGAATTATTCATATTGTCCTCCTCTTTCCTCATACCTTACAAAATTGCAAGGTACCTTAATTGTACAAATGCCCTAAGAAAATACTATCACCCAATAGCAGGAGGACTTTAGACCTATTTGGTAAGATATTAATTTGCCGGTGAACGGAGTCACTTTCCCCCTGGAAGGTAGTGGATGGTTTTCTTTTTTTTTGACAGGTGAAAGCAATCAGACGGATGTCTTCTCCGCGACTACGATCAGAATGATCAATAATATCCACCTAAATAAAAATTATAACAATAAGGATTCGTAATATCATAAACAATCAATGGTAAGTAGGTTTCACTTTGATTCTGTCAATACGATCAGTTTTCTAAATAATATTATAATTGTCAATCGATTCTCATGAAAATTGAAAAACACGAAAGATCCAATAGTACCGTATTGGCGCCAACATTGGTTGTCAAAATCAGCCTGTGCCTTTGGATGGCTGGGGTAATGTTTGTGTTTCTGGTACTATTTGTTCCGCCTGAATATCTAATTAATACCGATCGCTTGGATATCCGTACCTGGGTATTAGAATTGCGAAATCTAATACAACCGTTATTCTCAGATTCGAACCCCAATTATCCGCTACCTTGGCATAATCTGAAGTAGGATCCAAAGAGATCAAGTACAAGCACTCACAATTTTCGTTGCCTAAGAAATCTAGTCCTCTGTCTACTTGGGGATTGGTTTCGCAGTACTTTGATGTTTCTCAATTAGAATAATGCACGGGAGATTACTAAATGATGCGTGGAAAAAAAATCTTCATTACAGGCGGGGCTGGCTTCATCGGGTCAGCCTTTATCAGCCGGACGGTCGAAAATAACCAAATTGTTGTCTTTGATAACCTGAATCGGAATACCTTGAAAGACATGCCCTTCGTCGATCACCCGAATCTCACTTTGATTGTCGGTGATGTACTGGATTGTGACCACCTATATCAGGCCATCCCAAAAGATACTAATATTGTAATTCACTGTGCTGCGATTGCAGGGATCATGACGGCTTTAAAGAATCCTGTGGAGACTATGCGCGTCAACTTGATTGGGTCTGCCAATCTCCTGGAGGCCGCAACCCACCTGCCGGGCTGCGAGCGCGTGGTCTGTTTTTCAACCAGTGAGGTTTACGGTCGACAAGCCATTCGTCCAAAAGAACATGATGATAGTGTTATTGGCGGTGTAGGTGATGCTCATTGGACGTATGCTGCCAGTAAGTTAGCGGAGGAGCATCTGGCGATCGCTTATTACCAAGAAAAAGGTCTTCCGACCACAGTATTACGTCCATTCAATGTCTACGGGCCGGGACAAGTGGGCGATGGCGCCTTACGCACTTTTATTATGTGTGCATTGAAAGACGAACCGTTGGAGATTCACCGCGATGGCACGCAGATCCGTTCATGGTGCTACGTGGACGATATGGTTGATGCATTATCACTGACAATTCAAAATCCCAAGGCAGTAGGCGAATCTTTCAACATAGGTAATCCTAATACGGTAATTACCATATATGGACTTGCTAAGATTGTAATCCGCGAGCTCAACTCCAGCTCTTCAATAATCTTCACGGATTATGATTATACGGATGTCGACATACGAATTCCATCTGTGCAAAAGGCATTTGAAGTTCTAGGTTTCGCAACCCAGATTGACTTGGAAGAGGGCATTCTCAGAACTGCTGATTTCTACCGGACATTGATGGCATAATATTCAGAAAGAAAAACATCCAATACAGATAAGATTCAACACTATCTTTATCATGGAGTAAACCTGAACAAATCGAAGTACATTCACAAAATCTGAACTCAAACGACTCTTTCACATGAAATCTAAAAAGCCATTTACTGTTTGCATGTTCAGCAATCTATATCCGCCAGTAGTCAGTGGTTCTTCGACGCAGTGCGCGCAACTGGCTTGTGAACTGGCACGCCGGGAGTGGAAGGTAATTGTGATCACCGCCCGGATTGATCCTAACAGTCCAAAACTGGAAGTAGTAGACGGTGTCTACATATATCGAATACCAGCGATCCGATTACCAAGGATGCCAATCGCACTAAATTTTCCCTGGCTCAATATCACTTATACAAAGTCAAACCAAAGGCGCATCTTGGAGATTCTACAACAGCATCCGCCAGATGTTATTCACCTTCAAAACCATATGTTTGATATGGCTTTTCACGCTGTAAGTATGGCGCGACAACTAAAAATACCACTGGCAATCACTGTACACACTATCATCAAACACCCGAATTTCCTATGTGATTTATTATTAAGCTCAGTTGACCAGTTTCTCTTGAAATTTCATGTCATCCAAAAAGCAGATATCGTAATTTGCCCAGATCAAATAATTTGCGACTATGTCATGCAAGCATTTGGAGCAGTCAAGAACGTAATAATTCCTTATGGTATTAGCCAATTACCTATTCCGGATCCTGAAAAAATGCTTACTATACGTAAAAAGTATGACATAAGAGAGGGACCCGTGATCCTCTCACTTGGACATCTGCATGAAACTCGAAACCGAAAAGAACTGATAGAGATACTACCCCAATTGCTGTTACATTTTCCAAATCTACGAGTTCTAATTGTGGGCGATATTGGTACTCATGTAGCAGAAACCCGTGCATACAAACTTGGAGTACGTGAACATCTCATTCTCATTGGCGCAGTACCACACTCAGAAGTTTCAGATTACCTAGGTATAGCAGATATTGAAGCCACGTGGTTTGATCCAAGCCACCCTGATAAATCGTTAGGAATCGCCGCCAGAGAGGCTATGGCTACAGGGAAGGTTATCGTAACTGCTGTTAATCAAAATGCACATGGAAATGGAATTTTTCAAGATGGAAAAAATGTAGTCCTAGTCGAGTTGAACGATCTCTCAATCCTCGCTAAGAAGATGATTGACCTTCTCGAAAATAAAACGCTACGGCGCAGCATTGGTCAAAGTGCAAGTCAAACGATCCTTGAGCACTTCTCATGGGATAAAGTTTGCTCGCAAACTAACCAGGTTTATCAGAAAATAATCCAAAGTAAATCAACAGTATATCCAAATTCATAAAAATGATAATGAATTCTATTGTGTATCACTTATTGGGATTTATCACAAAAGCCATCAAGGATTTCAAGTGCTTGCCTTCACCGTTATAGCTGCTTCTATTGCTTATTCCGCCGCCTGCTTGGGTATGGGAGCCATGGTACTACGCGTGTTTATAAGGGGGCAAAATCGCATCAATCGAATTTCAGCTGGGACGCAGCTAGCCGTAACATTTATTTTGGGCCAGGGTTTTATAGCCAATCTATGGCTGTTGTTAGCACTGGCTGGATGGCTTTCGCCCTTAGTAGTCATTGGAATCGTATCGGCATTTGCACTATGCGGCGTGATTCTAATCCATCACCTAATCCTCGACTTCTCGTCCCAAATACGATCTATAGGGCGCGAACTGTGGGCAGACTCGTGGGGATGGAAGATAACAGCCATCTTGACATTGGTTCTTTGCCTGGCATGGGTTACTTCTCTCGGACGCCCGATGTCTTACGATGGTGCTGCTTTCTACATGGTTTTACCAAAAATGGTTGCCCACACACATCAGCTATACCCACTGCCTGGTTTCTATGAGAATTTTACAATTATCGGTCTTCAAGGTGAAATGCACTACGCAGCACTGATGGCATTGGGTAGCCCCGATGCAGCCCGATTGTTAGATTGGCCCACTGTTCTTGCTGGCGCTGTGATGCTGCTAGCCCTCAGTCGTCAGGTTGGCCTTAAGCGACGCGGCCAGTGGATTGTCTTCGCGATGCTGTTTTCATCTTCTTCTTTCATATGGTTGAGCAGTTTTGGCAAGACCGACCTGTTTGCAACATCATTCGGGCTAGCAGCTTATTATTGGATTGTTCAGTTTAAAAAAGACCAACAGCAATTAGCCTTATTGTTGGTGGGACTCTTCAGTGGTTTTGCCATCGTTGCCAAGATGCCATACATTGTTACTTTGTTACCCTGTATAACTTTATTATTCGGCTGGTCGTTTCTGAACAAATTCCTTTCCTCAAAAAATCAAAGCAATGCAGCCGAAATCATCCATGGAGTACTGCAACTTCTGATGGGATTTCTATTGGCCGTCGCACCACATCTGATAAAAAATAGCATCCTTTTTCATAACCCGATCGCACCTTTCGGCGCAGACACACCAAGTTGGCTGAACCAGGTCTGGCACGGTCAAATCGCTACTCGCCATATTATCCTGACATACCCATTAGCATTGACGTTTGGAAGTTATTGGGCTCAATTGGGCGGTTTGTCTCCCATGGTACTGGCTTTTCTTCCACTAACACTTTTGCTGCCGCGGCCGCAATCTCTAAAATCCAGTTTGCTCATCGCGATATCATTGGCAGCACTGGTTGGTGTAATAACCTGGATCATTCTCCGCCCAGCAGTGTTTGCACCGCGTTTTATGCTGCCAAGTCTATCCGTTTTCTTCCTTCCCGCTGCGCGTGCAGTTGAGTATGTATGTCAGAATGAGCGCAAGCCGCGCTGGCTTTCAACCGGCGTGATGGTATGCATCGGAATCACGATTATAACTGTAGCACTGGCCTACCATAACTTCGCATTTTTCCCTTTGAAAACTTACCAATATCTGGGGGGCAAATTACCTAAGTGCGCTCGAGATGCTCAAATGTGTGAGCCTATGGTCATTCTCAACAAACGCGCACCCTTGGGTACTCGCCTGTTTCTAAACTTCAATCAACGCTACTGGTTGAGACCGGACTTGATTCAATGTTTGATAACCTACGACGAGATTGAATCCTATTTCAATATAAAAACCGATGCGGCGAGGTGGGAGTTTCTATACGAGCGTGGGTTTCGCTATCTGATTAAGTTTAACTTTGTGAGGTTTGTATTGCCAGATATTCCTGCACCAAGTATGGAACAAATACCACCCTGGTTATCGGTTACACGTGAGCAGATAGGTAACAATGTGATACTGCGCTTACAAGCCCAGGATTTCAGCCACGAGACAGGTTTTGATTGCTATCAGCAAGATGCTCGCATTTGGACAGCGATCTCACCAAATTCTGATCATCCTTAGATCAAGCAGCTGAAATTCCTTTTGGCAATAAAGAGTAAAACCTTCTTGGTTGATAACAGTGGAACATGAACTCAAGATTCATGGTTATTACAGATAGGATTTTTTTTGATGTCGTTTTATTTAATGGATTTCTCTGCGTTTTTGCTAACAAATCGTAACGAAATACCACGAGTGACTGTAAACCATAATGCCTTCATCCCGTAGGAAAAGGGTTCATTTGCTGATTCTACCCGTGGATCATAGTAACTACTAGTAGGCACCTCTTCTATTATTAGATCAGCTAAATGAGCGGCAAGTAAAAACTCGGGGCAGAATAGATATCCAAAGTTAAAGCTATGGTATTGTAGGCTTTCTATTGCGTTCCGCGTCACAGCTCGGAATCCACAATTCCAAGTTTGCAAGTTTGCACCAAAGAACAAGTTGTGAATTTCCCTCAAACCAATGTGACCCAATAATCGCAAAGGTGGCATTGGCCCATCAACCAAGGCACCAAAAAATCTTGAACCGACCACCTTGGGTGCATTCTGTAAAATGCCAGCGATTCGTGATCCGCTTACAACCTCCGCGCGACCAGCAAGGATCGGTGTCAGTATTAAAGGTATTTCTTCTGGTAAGTGACCACCGTCGGCATCCATTAAGATAATCGTATCTGCTCCCCTTTTCATAGCTGCCTCATACAAGGTGATTACTGCCCCGCCATATCCCCGGTTTTCTTTATGACGTAGAACTATGAGTCCCGGAATTGCTGACAACACAGCCAAAGTATTATCGCTGCTACAATCATCAAGCACAATGATCTCATCGACTATATCAGGTGGGATGCGAGCAATAACTTCGGCAATTATTTTCGCCACATTGTATGCAGGTATGATAACGGTAACTTTCATAATAGGGAATTTCGTCAACAAGTATTGAGAATTTTTATCAAAAAATTGATTAATCCTCAATAACTATATCGATATGTCAATATGCTCGTGTTATCCAATGTGCGGTTGCAATCACGACCAGGATGATTAATTATTCCTAGTTTATCAATAAACGATAGCTTAATGGATTCTTTGTATCAGAAGTAATCAATGTTATGCAGGTTTCATTTTGACTCTCAGTCAACACGAGCAATATCCATATAATATTATAATTGGCAATTAATTCTCATGAAAATTGAAAGACACGAAAGTTCCAAAAGTCCCGTACCGGTGCTTACACTTGTTGTCAAAATCAGCCTGTGCCTTTGGATAGCTGGAGTAATGTTCGTTTTCCTCGTCCGATATTTGCCACCTGAATACTTGTTCATTTCTGACCAATTGGATATCCATACCTGGGTATTACGTTTACGGGAGTGGCTAAACCCTTTCTTCCATGAATTGAAATCTGATTTTCCCCTGCCCAGAAGTAAGACTGTCAAGGATTTTATATGCTTGCGTTCACTATTATTTTAACCTTAGTATTCTACTCCTTTGCCTGCCTGGGATTAGGATGGCTAGTTCTGCGAGTAATTACGAACAAATTCAATTGGATTGATCGTTCTTCAGCCGGCACAAAGCTGGCCTCTTCTTTTCTTCTTGGTCAGGGCTTCTTAGCCAATCTGTGGTTGCTGCTTGCTCTAAAAGGTTGGCTTTCACCTGTCGTAGTTGTCGGTATCGTTTTGATATTTGCACTCTGCGGTGTGTTTTTATCTTGGCGACAAATCATTGACTTTTCTTATCAGGTGCGATCTATGTGGCGCGATCTGTGGGCTGAATCGTGGGGATGGAAGATTTTAGCCTTGCTAACCTTGTGTCTATGCCTGCTTTGGATAACATCCCTGGGGCGCCGACTATCTTGGGATGGTGGTGCCTTCAACATGGCTTTACCAAAAGTAGTTGCTGCCACGTACCAATTGCGCCCGCTACCTGGCATCTATGAGGAGTTTACAAGCATAGGCTTGCAGGCTGAAATGCACTTTGCAGCGCTAATGAGCCTAGGCAACCCCGACGCTGCACGATTGTTCGATTGGCCTACCATTCTTGCAGGTGGGGTCATGCTTTTGGCCCTCGGTCGTCAGGTTGGTCTCAAACGACGCGGCCAATGGATTACTTTCACAATGCTGTTTTCTTCATCAGCAATTATTTGGTTGAGCGGTTTTGGAAAAACCGACCTGTTTGCAGCGGCGTTAGGTCTGGCAGCTTTTTATTGGGCCCTACAATTGCGTTATAGTCAAAGGCATGTAACCTTCTGGTTGGTTGGTCTCTTCAGTGGCTTCGCGATTGTCGCTAAGATCACTTACATTCTGGCAATGGCACCTGGGATTGTGATAATCATTGCATGGACGTATCTGGATGACTTCCGACCGCCCAAAAAAGAGTATCGTACGGTGGCAATTCTCCTACAGGGAATGCTGCATTTCCTGGCGGGGTTTCTGCTAGCCATCGCACCACATCTGATCAAGAACGGCATCCTTTTTCATAACCCAATCGCTCCTTTTGGTGCAGACGCACCGAACTGGCTTGACCTACCTTGGCACGGACCGAACACCACTCGCCATATTCTGCTGACTTATCCGCTTGCAATAACTTTTGGAAATTATTACGGTCAAACGGGAAATCTATCGCCGCTCGTGTTAGCCTTCCTTCCACTAACACTCTTGCTGCCGCGACCGAAATTCATTAAAGCCAGCCATCTCATCGCGGTTTCACTAGCTGCACTATCCTGCGTGCTGATCTGGACAGTCGTCCGCCCGGTTTTATTCGCACCGCGATATATGCTAGCAAGCCTATCTTTATTATTCCTACCCGCCGCGCGAGCAGCTGAGTATGTCAGTATGAATGAGCGTAAGCCGCGTTTGCTTAAGACAGGGATTATGGCATGTATCGGTATCACGATTATCATCATTGGGCTGGCCTACCATAACTTCGCCTATTTCCCTTTAACAACTTACCAATACCTGGGGGGCAAACTGCCTGAGTGCGCCCGAGATATTCAGAATTGTGAGCCTATGACCATCCTCAACAAACGTGTGCCTTTGGGAACTCGTTTGTTTACAAATTCTTATCAACGCTACTGGTTAAGACCCGATCTGATCCAATGTTTGCTAACCTATGACGAGATCCAATATTACCTGACCTTACAATCAGATAAAGACCAGTGGAACTTCATTTATGCGCACGGTTTTCGCTATCTGATCGTGTTTGATGACGTGGGGTTTGTATTTCAAGATATCCCTATTCCCAGGTTAGAGCAAATACCACACTGGTTGTCAGTTACAAGCGAGCAGATTGGTAGCAATGTCATCCTGCGTTTGCAATCTCAGGATTTCAGCCACGAAACAGGTTTTGATTGCTATCAACAGGACGATCGCATTTGGACAGCGACCTCGCCGTTATATGATTCCCGTTAGCAAAAATTCCTGGGGGTTTTCTAAATCGTTTATGGAAAAGAAACCGTCATAGGCAGCATGTCGCTGGACGTATGCAGCCAGTATACTGGCAGAGTGACACTTGGCGATTTCCAATTTTCCGGAGAAAACCTACTAAATCCAGTTTTGCATCCTTCCAACATGTCGGGCCTCTACAAGTTGGCAATGGGGCACTGCACACTTTATTCATGCGACCACGGAAGGATGAGCTGTTGGAGATACTCAGCGATGGCAAACAGATCCGTACATGGTGATTTGTGGATGATATGATTAATACCTTGTTACTATCATTTGATAATCCCAAAGCGGTAGACGGCGTTTTCAACTTCTTGATAAACGTCCTTGCAGATTTGATCGTTTTTTGTCTTCAACCCAAGAAACCATCGCTAAACTTGCGCTCCAATCCGAAGCTGGTTGCTTATTCATAATTTGCATACTATTGAGTAGATAATATGAACACAACAATTTGTAGGGCTTGCGAAAGCAAAAATCTTGAATTGCTGATCGACTTAGGGCCACAGCCATTAGCGGGTGGATTTTTATCCCCTGAAGAGAGCATGATATCCCACGAAAAAACATATCCTCTTCCCATTCATGTGTGTGAAACTTGTGGTCTAGTACAATCCACCTATGTTATCCCACCAGATACTCTTTTTAAAAAATATTATTCTTCATCCAGCACTATAGATTACTTATCTCACCACTTTCTTGATTATGCTACTTGGATAAAAGAAAAACTGAATCCTGAATTTGTCGTCGAATTTGGTTGCAACGATGGTGTTCTTCTAAAGCCACTCGAGAAAATCGGCATACGAACCTGCGGAGTCGACATTTCACACAACATCACAGATTTAGCACGGAAAAAGGATCTAAATGTTATCACGGGCTATTTTAACATTAGTATAGCTCGCCAAATTAGGGGAAATTTTGGGTTGGCAGATGTAGTTACTGGTAGCAACGCTTTTCCACACAACGATCATCCCGAGGATATTCTTCTCGCAGCACAAGAAGTACTAAAAGATAATGGGCATATTTGTCTTGAGATGATGTATGCCGGAAGCTTAATGGAAAAGTTACAGTGGGATTCCATGTACCATGAACATTTATCCTGTTTTTGTCTTTCTACACTTGAGGTGTTACTTAATCGTTTTGATTTTCATACAGTTTATGCTGAAATCGTGCCAATGCATGCCGGGTCACTCCGGGTTGTAGCCGCTAAAGACCAAAATGAAAAATCGGACCCAAATGTCGAACTCCTTTTATCCCAGGAAAACACAATTGGACTTACAAATATTGAAAGCTGGCAAAAGTTCTCTACTCGCATCAAGCGGCAAATACATGTTGTTAGTAAGGTTGTTGACAGGTTAGGCAAAAACAACCGCATTTGGGCATATGGTGCTGCAGGGCGTGCAACGATGTGGTTGAATGCATGCAAGATGGACTATTTAGAAGCAATTGTGGACGCAAGTCCCTTGCGAGCCGGCAAGCTTATGCCTGGCACGCATACCCCAATTGTTTTACCTGAAAAATTACGAGTGAATCCCCCAGATTATATTCTGGTGACTGCTTGGAATTATTTCGAGACGATTCGGAATAAAGAAGCTTGGTATGATGGCATCTGGATTCTACCCTCACCCCACTTACGCTTTGTATAATCAATGAACCAATTATAATTAGAATCTCTGAAATGCACAATGGCTAGCATACTACCCTTGAATCTATATTACCGAATATTGAATTAAATCGAATTACAAACCGATCAAGTTTACAAGTAAAAGACTTCCTGATCACCCCATCTCATGGTATTAATCAATATTAATCTGATTGATTTTCCGATTTAACTCATTCACCATAGTTTTTGTTAATAATGGATTGATTCCATAAAGATTATTCCTCTCCTCAGGGTCATTTTTTAAATCATATAACTCATATGTATCTTCAATACTTTCATACCCCTTATAAAAGATTATTTTATAAATACCCCAAATCATCGCAATTGTAAATGCACTAAGTTTGCCCTTTGCTGGAGTACTTTTTGAATCAAAGGAAAACACTGGTTGGGAACTATTGAAGTCAGAAAACCCTGGCAAGATATTTCCTTCTAAACTCCTTGGAATTTCCTTGCCAAGAATTGAAAGAATAGTAGGGAGGATATCTATGCTACTTGTTGGAGCGTGAAAATCTATTCGCCCAATTTGTCCTGGGGTAGAAACTAGTAATGGCACCTTTATGATCGACTCATAAAGATATTCATTCGCATGGCCGTACATTCCTCGCTCAAATAATTCTCCATGATCAGAGGTGATAAATATATAGCTGGTTTCAAATAATCCGTTCTTTTCAAAATAGTCGATTAGATTACCCAAGTGAGTATCTGTCGATGCAATGAATTCATCATATCTTTGTAGTTTGTATAGAATTTCTGAGTGGGAAACACCTCCAGGGAAAACACCTGTAGGTTTCTCTTGTGGCTTCCAGTTATCATAAAACATATTTACAAAGTCTCTGGAAGGCAGATATGGTCCATGTGGAGGAAATATATGCAAGTAAGCAAAAAATGGAGTTGGCAAATCTGCTAGAATGCTCTGGGTACCCAAAAAAATTTCTTCTAGTGTGTAGAGTGCACCAGTATCAGCGAAAACATATGGTAACCCCAAAGGATATTCATTTTTATATTGATCATCTAAATAGTATTTTTGGGAAAGTATCTTGAAATTATTTATAGCAGATAAAAAATGTGCACCAGGAAGACCTGAATTTTGCCGCAATGAAAAACCATCCACACTGATGTATGCGAGCATTCCATCATTCGGAAAAAATCTATCGCTCAGGGAATTTCTCATTAAGTTATATTTTGATTTGTTTACATGGAAATCAATATAATCTTTAAACTGGAAGAGAAATAGATCCGCGTAAGGATTTTGTGAAAATCCGCATTTATATATGTCTGAACCAATAAAATTAAAAATATTGTGTTCAATAAATGTATCGTTTATTTTTCCCCCATATTGATTTGCGCGATGAGTCCATGGATACAGGCCAGAAAGTAGAGATGCCGTTCCAGGTACGGTAAAATTTCCTGCGGAATAGTGTGAATGATAAACTAGGGCATGTTCAGCGAATCTTTTAAGGTTGGGGGTAGTAGCTCGTCTATAACCATACAATGATAAATTTATTGCTGATAATGTATCCAATAATAGAATAATTATATTTTTCTTTTCGACAGAGTTTACCGAACAAATTAATGGATTGTTTAAACGACTACAATATTTATTGAAAATCAATGCAGTTGGTGTGAAAGATAAAAATTTTAATAAATCTCTACGGGAAAATAAATCAATACTCATTGGTCAGATTAAATTCCTAAGGCCAACAATAAAGATACAAATAATGCTTAAGGGTAAATAAATATATAAGAAAACTTGTACCTTATCGGCAAACAAATGTAAAATATTTTGTAATTGGGTGCTCCTATAAGCCACAAACCCAATCGAAATTGTTGACGCTAATGATATTATGATCCAGATTAGAAAAGGATCATCAATCCACACTAAGTTGTTCAAAAGTTTCGGTTGGTACATGATCCGTAGGGCCCCAATCCAAAGATAACTAATTATTGCGATTGAACCCATTACGGGCACATATTTTTCAATAAGATATTTCCGATAAATAAAAATACTTAGAATTAATAATATACCTGAAAATAATATGCTATCGATGAATGCAAATACAATTGAATAAGAAAATACTGCAAATAACTCAAAAGGGGCAAGGAATAAATTCAATCGGGGAAGATCATAAAAAAATAGCATGATCACCCAACTATATGTTAAGAAAACTTGAATCGAGTAAACAAGAATTATCTGCTTCATAGAAGGTTTGAAATATATCAATTTATTTTTCATCGAATCATTATAAACAAAACCAAAAAGATTTAAAATGTTAAAAGGTCCATTTAAAACATATACTTATTGATTAGTGTAATATTCAATCATGTCGAAAAAACGAGTAATACATCTTAATTTATAATCAAATTATCATATTCACAATAAAAATACATCAAATTTGTTAACTATCAATGAGAATACTAATAAACAGGGACGAACCAAGCAGTTTGCAATATGATACTAATTGCTTGGAATATAAAAGACAATATTACTATCTCCTAGTAAGCTGGTCATTTTCGACGCAGATGGTAACAATCTTAACATGATCTCAATGGAAACCTCAAATTCAATGTCTGGTACTCTCTATCGAATCGGCCTTATTAGTTCAGGCGGTCTATTAATAAATATTGGGTTTTTACTTTCAGGTGCAATAGCAGTTGATAATTCTTTACAAAACACTGTTTCCATGATTGCAGTCGTTATTCTTGGATTGATAATGCTGGTCCTTGCAAGTTTGCGCCGGATACCGGATTATCTTCGGTGGCTAATACTGGCTGCATTTGTGCTCGAGATCATACTTCAGGCCGTTCTCTGGGTTCAATCTTCAACCCCACTTATCAACATTACTGCTGACTCTGGTTTATATACTGAGCTCGCAGGAGAGTTATTCTTGCACGGTCAAAATCCATATTCTTGGGACTATGGTGGAGTATTTGATTTCTTCCGCCAAAGGGCAGCCAGCACACCAGTGCTTAACGGTTCCGCTGAAAGCCCCTATCCTTATCCCGCCCTATCATTCTTGCTTGTTGCACCTTTTCAATTGCTGGGCCTGCCGGGAGTATTCTCTTTATCCATTATTGCGCACATCGCCGTACTTGTACTTATCTTCATTAACACTCCACGGAGCTGGCAACCGGTTGTGCTCCTTCCAATTCTGGTAGGATTTGGATATCCTGGACCTGATTTTACAACTTTCACCTTGGTCGGGGTCACTGATATCGTGTGGGTACTTGCATTAACAGGGATGCTGGTTGTATGGAAGAAGTGGAAGTGGCGAGCAATTCTGTATGGTTTGGCAGTCTCATTAAAACAGAGCCCGGCATTATTGGCACCCTTTATTTTGGTGCGACTATGGCATGAGACCCCTGACCGGCGTTTTTGGAATTTGGCGAGATTTGCGGGACTTTCGGCAGCCATATTTCTGCTTATCAATGGCCCGTTTATCCTGTGGAACCCATATTCCTGGTTTCTGGGATACACAGAACCATTACGTGACAAACAGGTTTTCCTCAGTCAAGGCGGTCTATCTACGCTGGTTCAGGTTGGAATTGTGTACCTGCCTAAATCATATTTCCTGATTACATTTCTCGCGATTTTCGGTCTTCTACTCTACATTTATATCCGACATTATGATCGATTGCGAGATGCCCTGTGGGTATTTCCAGGCATAATGATGTGGTTCTCTTACCGCAGCCTGATTTCATATTGGATATTTTGGGCTTTTCCGATGTTAATAGTTTCTACCACTCGTCAACCTAAGGTTAGGGGCTCAGCCCACCAGCGATCATGGAAATCGACCCTTGTTGTGGCCACTATCACATTTGCTACATTGGTCACTTTAGGATTGACGTTAGTATCACCCTATGCACCGATACAGTTATATTTGCAATATCCAATGTTCTCCACAAACGGTCGCATCGATCACTTAACTCTGGCCGTGAGCAATAATAGTAATAAAGTAATCACACCGCGTCTATCCGGGCAATTCATTCGAACGGATATGAACCCCCAATTGTGGATTGCTGAGGCTGGCCCATCACTTTTACAGCCAGGGCAGACTGCTACATATCAGCTTACGAGCAATCGCGATGATCTAACCTTTTACGCGCATGAGGCAGTTCAAATCGTTGTCACAGATGCTGGTGGAGATTACCAATTACGTGGAGTAACCTCAATCGAACCTGATCGTTCTTACTTGTGGCCTGATGCCATTCCCAATCCAGAATTCAAATTATGGGATACAACACTGAAGACTCCCTTGTTCTGGGCAATTGAAGGAAAGGGGACAACCGAACCTACTTCGTTTCAAGGTCGCAATGCCGTCCGATTAATAGCAGATGAGGTACCTGGGAAACCACTTCATATTGCCCTTGCGAATCTAATTTTGTTCCCAAAAGAATCATTCGGGATCTGGCTTCATCCACCCGTCAGCAATCCCGCACTCGCCTATGGGTTGGAAATTCTTACAACCGATCAGCGACCCAAGCGCTTGTGGATGCTTTTCGGCCCGCAGGACTATACCGGGCCGGTCGATGATGGGATCCATGTGCTAAATTACTTCGCCCCGGAAAAAACATGGACCTACCAGGAAGTCGATCTGCAGGCTGCATTCGCGCAGGCAGGCTGGCCGCTCCCACCACTGAGGCCGACGTTAGTGAGAAACATATCCATAGACGCAAGGCAGATCGAACTTCGCCTGCTATTTATTAGCCAAGATCCAGCGATCAATACCGTTACCTTTGGACCTATCCAGCAAGAAGGTTACCGCATACCGCCACAAAGGCTTATGACAGAGACACTTAACGATCCTGCCGGATATTATCAGCGGCTGGCCAGATCCTATCTAAATAAAAGAAATTCGGAACTAGCACTTGAAGCCTACCAACGCGCTCTAGATTATGACCCAGGAAATACGGATATCTTGGCTAATATCACGTTGATAAAACAGATTCTTCACGAAGAAGGACAATGACGGATAAGGGTGCAAGAATTTCTCAAGATGTAGAACCTGAGCCTACATGGAGATTCATTCTCCTACGGATAGGCTTGATCGGTACCGGCGTGGTAGTGTTGCAAACTGCCGCCCTATTATGGTTTCTGGCTGAATCCTTCCGACAACCTTTATCAATGGCTCTAAGTGCAGCAGCCTGGATCTTTGGTATGATATGTTTTGTACTAGCAATGCTTACCAGAGTTCCACAGAAAGCCCAATGGGTAATCCTGGTCGGCCTGGTAGGTGCATTTTGGTGTTCAGCCTATATAGAACAGCTCAACTACACACCCCTAAGCGTTTCACACAGTGATAGTGAAATGGTCAGCGAATATGCTGCTGAAGCCCTCAGGCATGGAAACAATCCATATATTTGGAACTTTTCTGATCATACCCGGGTTTTCCGTGATCGAGGCTTCCATGTTACCACCTTCCTAAATAGTACCGCACAAAACCGGGTCAGCTACCCGGCACTACCCACTTTGAATCTCCTTGCATTTGGATTGTTTGGGATGGGGAGCGTGCGAGAAGTCAACCTAATTTTCCATACGTTGATGCTTGTGCTAATTTTTATGGGTACTCCATACAAGCTGCGTCCAATAATTTTATTGCCATTTTTTGTAGTGCGATCATTTATCCTAATTAGTCTAGGTGGAATACAGGATATTGTTTGGAGTACGCTTTTGGTAGCAATGGTGCTATCCTGGAAGCGACCAACGCTGCGAGGGGTGTTGTTTGGATTAGCTTGCGCCTATCGCCAGCAACCCTGGTTTGTAGCACCATTTCTGCTTATCTACCTTTGGTATGAAAAAGCAGAAATTTCGCGCGAAGAACGCAAGCAGGTTTCATCCCCGCTTGACATTATCCGCAACCCACGACTTGCTACAACCGACCCACGCTTGCGTAAAATATTTTATTTTTCAACTGTCAGCTTCGTGATCTTTCTTCTCATAAACCTGCCATTCATTCTGTGGGACATGCAGGCCTGGGTTCTTGGCGTTTTCGAACACATGTACGCGGCCTTCAATATATATAGCCATGGATTAGGTGCCCTTTCACAATATAACCTGGTGTCGTTCCCTCGAGAATTTTATACAAGCCTGCAGCTATCATCTCTGGCAATCATGTTGATCATCCACAGGCGTCACCCACGTTCTGTAGGGCAGGCATTTTGGGTGTTCCCCGGTATTTTCTTCTTCCTTTATTATCGTGGACTTGCTAATTATTGGTTATACTGGATCCCTCCCCTGCTCATCGCAGTTACACGCACTCGCTGGCAAGCCCCAATCCGAAAAGAACCTAATACCCGCTGGAGGTGGACAACGAATTTGGTTGTTGCAGTTCTCGCAGGCAATTTATTATGGGGTATCTTCATGCTCCAACATCAACCGGCTATTATTGTCAGCTTGCACTATCCAATTGAGTCCCCCATATCTCGGCTCGATCTAACCGTCAACAACACGACCGATCAAATACTCCATCCACGCTTTGCCCTACAACTACATGGCAATCAGCCATTGCCGTGGGGTATCATAAAGGGGCCGGAACGATTGAAGCCAGGAGAAACCGGATATTACATTATTCAGGCACCCAGTCTCTCATACACCCCTCTACCTGCCAACGGTGCACAAGTAGTAATCAGCGACGCCAGCAACGATTATAAATTGCGCGCCGTTATCAACCTCCCCAACGATGCAACTTTCAACAACCCCGATGCGATCGTTAATCCAGCATATACTTTCTGGTGGTCTTATCAGCAAAACCCCGCCCGCTGGCTCTGGAATGCATCGGAGGGCGAAGTCATCCCTCCCCGGCTCGAAAAGATTGATGGACAATCGGCTTTGGTGCTCTCAGTTGAAGGTGGTGTCGGGCGGCTCAGCCAATCAGTCACATTCCCCGATCAGTTTTCGATTTGGGTACGACCAGCAACCTTGGTGCCAGACCCGCCCCAGGAAGCCTATGGGCTTGAAATCGTCGACAAAAAACACCGCCTGTGGGTGTTGTTCGGTGATCGCGAGGGGAGCTATCTGATCGAACAAGGCTTCGGTGTCGTATATTTACGCACGCCCCTAAACCAATGGTCCCAGCAGAGCATCGACCCGGCAGAGTTGTACTCCCGTTTCGGTTGGGAACTCCCGGCGTACTCGCTTCGCAATAGACAAGGGATTGAGTTTGCGGCACGTCAGGTATCGTTTAGCTTGCTGGTTTCAGGCACACAGGTTTCGGGGGTCTTCGGTCCGATCGAGCAAGATACGGACTTTGCCTCACCCCATAACCTGATCGCCGAAGCGATTGCTCATCCGGATATATATTACGTTAATATGGGGAAGGAATATTATCGCCAGCGCAATTTCGACCTGGCTGCTGAGGCCTATCAGCACGCGTTAGAATATAATCCCAAAAATATCGAAGCCCAACAAAGCTTGGAAGAATTACGATGAAGGATCATGGAATGAATCCCAAAACCAGACGACTGGCACACCTCTGGAAAACCGTTAAACATAGCTCGGCAATTCATGATTTATTAATTTTCTCAGGGTCTTTAGGATTGTACATCCGAACACTTTGCCCCAGCGTTTACACCTTTGATTCAGCCGAATATGTGGCTGGTGCGTACTCACTTGGTATCGTTCACGCCACCGGATATCCACTCTATCTCATGCTGGCCAAATTGTTCACTTTGATCGTACCCCTTGGAGATATCGCATATCGGGTCAACCTGTTCTCGGCGCTTTGTGGGGCGCTTAGTCTGGTTATTTTGAGACGAGTGGCACATATAATCACAGGCTCGGCTAGCGCAGCCTTTCTGGGGACAGCTCTCTTCGGAGTTTCCTACCCGTTTTGGTCCATGGCCCTGGTAGCAGAAGTGTATACGTTACATATCTTGTTTCTATGTAGCATTTTATGGATGGTTTTACATTGGCGGGCAACTGGTCAGGAAAAATATTTAATCGCCCTCGCTCTTACCCTGGGATTGAGCTTCGGCAATCACATGTCCACCATCCTGATCGTTCCCGGGGTGGTTAATCTAGTCTGGGAAACGCTTAAGCACAAGCATGTTCCTTTCCCACCGTTGCTGACCTGGATTGCAGTTTTCATTGCTTTTTCCGTGACCCTACTGACCTACCTCTATTTGCCCATCCGTTACGCGGCTGATCCAGCTCTCAACTACGCTACACTTATAGGAGTTGATCTGAGTACCTTCAAGGGCATCATCTGGTGGGTACGCGGATCAATGTTCGCGGATTCTATGTTTAGCTACCCTTTGGTCGATATTCCTAATGAAACCTGGCGCTTTCTCCAATTGCTGTGGCGGTCTTTCCTGGGATTTGGACCTATCGTGGCTGCGTTAGGATTTATGGAAATTTGGAAGCGAGATCGATCTCTGGCTCTGACCCTAAGTTTGATATTCGCGGTCAACGTCATTTTTTACATCAATTACCGTCCGGTGGATAAAGAAACAATGTTCCTACCAGCATTCGTTATCATAAGCCTGTGGATCGCCGCAGGGTTATGCGGGCTGCAGAGCCGTTTATCAGTCGGTATCCCTCAGCAGGCCCTCTCGTGGTTTGTTGGCGTACTACTTATTGTAACGCTGATATTGGTCTTCCCACAAGCCGACTTGAGCGACAATTGGATCACTCGTCAATATGCAGAAGCAGTCTTTAAACAGGCTCCGCAGGAGGCTTTCATCATTGGTTGGTGGATTGATATCCTGCCACTCAAATATTTACAGATTGTGGAGGGCCAACGACAGGACATAACACTATTCGATTACGGCTTGTTTAATATCGGCCAAGAATCCTTGCTTCAGGAAAGGGGTTTTTCCAAGCCAAGTTCTTGGCGAATCGCAAACCAAGCGATTCGCCAGGAGATCACCAATCAAATAGCAGCTGGTCGGCCCACATTTTCCCTTGGTAGGAATACAATTTTAGAACCAGCTTTTAAATTTGAGACGGTTTCGGAATGGCTTTACAGCATAACGCCCGCCAACCACAAGATCCTACCTCCATAAAAGAATCAAACCACGGATCCCAGGCTGGTTTTCGGTTACGCGGGAGGAAAAATGTAGCAATGTCATATCGCGCTTACAATCACAAAACTTCAACAATCAGATCGGGACAATTCTTGGGCTGATTTGTTTACACATCTGCTAGCAATAAGCAATGTAAACAAACTAATAACCCCTGAATAGAAATGGCTCCGAATTATTGTAAGTGGATATAAATTGGGCATGACTGGATTAACCGCTATCGGCCAAACATTCAACAATATTATGATGCACACAATGACCACATACCAAATGTTTTTGATTTCCAAACCTATATTGATAAGGATCAATAAGGGTACAACTAGAATTATGTAGTAATGAGTCCAAGCTATTGACGTGAAGATTGTAGATACGATTAATAATGACGACACAGACAAGGCTTCAAGAAGGTTGGGATTGTTATGTTTTGTTCGATACACTATAGCGATGTACAAGACGATCAATCCCACTGCCCACAAGTTTATCAATTTCGCTATGGTGGGTAAATGGTATATTCGCCAATTAAAAATTTCCGACAAATTATATGAACTGCCATATAACCAAGCAGTGAAAGATTGATTATTAAATGAAATCAACAGCACGTCGGAAATTCGATAAAGATTTGCCCAATAGGCTAATATTGTCTTCTCACCTAATAGAAGAAGAGCGAGAATGGCTAGAACTAATGACCATAGTAAAAAGCTATAAACTGACTTCCGCCGTCCAGTAATCAACCAGTGTATTGCAATCAAGGCTGGCGTTATCTTGACTAATGTAGCAATTGCTAATACGAGGCCTGCCCACGCGTCACGTTTATGGGATGAGAGGAACACTGCAAGCATAGTGGCAAATATAAAAAGTGGATGTGTTTGATTGAGATAAGCCGTATAGGAGGCGGGTGTAGTTAACGAAAATATGAGTAGAGCTCCGACAAGTAGAATCGGTCTGACGAGAAATGAAGGTGCCCAATGATGTGCCACCAACCATATTATTGCAACTATAGAGAAAAAGTTAATTATCAGGAAAAGAAGATTGAAAGTTTGAAAGTTCGTGATCTTACACAAGGGTTGAAGAACATACGCCCATAAAGGTGTTTGTACATATGGATGCAAAAAGCCATGAAATGATGTCTTCCGTGCAGTTTCTATCCAAACAGGATCATCGATTATGTGAAAGTATTCCGGATCAAAACTATAAAGGTGTTCAACCTCTCCTTCAATTAATAGCCTACAAGCAATATAAGAGGAAGAAAGATCGTCTCCTGGTACGCTACGATAGTAAATAACACTAATTGCAATATATGAGAGAAAGATGAGTGCAATTAGCCAATGGTTTTTCAAGCAGTACTTCCTTTTTGCCTATGCAAAAACAGACTAATAACAATTGAAGAATGGATAAGTATACCTAACAATTAATTACTCATGTTACGCAGTGATTGGCTGAATAGAAAGCTCAGACTGCAAACTGCGC
>CAZCPP010000019.1:0-22163 GCA_964500655.1 uncultured Anaerolineaceae bacterium
GAATTTCATTCGACATACAAAGCTATCGACTTCCAGTCGATAGTAGTTTACTTATTATAGAAATGTATGTAGAAAAAACCCGCCGATGGCGGGTTTTTTCTACATATTTAGGAAGTGATTATTCAATCACACCTGTCTCAATGCGTTGGGTATAGATCTGTTCCAGTTTATAAATATCTTGCATTAGGTCAAAGAATCCGTGCCAATGAGCCCAATCTGGACCACCCATCATAGAGCCTTGGCGAGCGCGGCGACCTTCGTGGTGCCATAGATAGTAGTAGGTGATCTGGAATTCATCGGTCCATGGGTTTTCTTTTAAAAGTCTCTTTTCTGCTAGCTCGGTGCGCATTTTCTCAGCAGGGTCAAAATAGGCCTCATTGTAAAGGCGAACTGCTTTATCACCACTTTTCAGGAAGCTTGTGTAAAAAGATTCGGAATGACATTCACTGCAAACGGCTTGCATAAGTTCGCGTCCGGCTTCGCCATCGCCAAAATACATATCCATCACATCAACTTCAGTGCGGACTTTAGATACCTTAGCCCATAGATTCCAATACAGACGTTCGGTTATATTGTGTGTCGTATTAAGGTCGCCAATGCCGCTCATATGGCATGTAGCGCAGGTAGGAGCGCGATAGTCACCAGGCTCCCATTCGCCGGGAGCACTGTCCCAAACCCATTCCTCCCCTTCGGTTGCATAAATTTGGCCATGCTTGCTGTTTTCGTATATTTCAATGTCAGGATGATCAGGGCCTAAGTGACAACTTGCGCAAGCTTCTGGTTTACGAGCTTCTGCTATCTCAAAGCTATGGCGAGTATGGCAAACTGTACAATTTCCAACATCTTCATTAGGGTAAATATTTCCAATACCTGATGATGGATACGTACTGGAAACTGGATGGCCAGTATCGTCAACCTCAATGCGGACACCATGACATTGCATACAACCAGTTTCCTCAGGTGCTCTGCCTAGTTCTGGGTAATTTCGACCTTCGTGAATGTTCATTAATGTCTGCATTGAATCTTTGGATTCGACCTGAAGTGCGGCACGATGGTGTCCACTAGCATCAAACTGGGCAACCTGATCTTCATGGCATTCTGCACATTTAGAAGGCACTACTAGCATGGATACTGCGACCGTCAGGTCTTCGTGGCCTTCAACGCCCTGTAAGGCCATGGGCGAGTCGGCTTCGACTTCGTGGCAGTCAATACAACTGACGGCTTCCTCTGCATGACGGCTTCCGTCCCAGTCGGCAACAATACCATGCGTTTCTGTGGCATGGCACTCAACGCAGCCACGAGCCTCGTCTGTGAGGCTGGCTACGGAGAGATCGCTGGTTTCTTCAGGGGCAGAAGCAGACTGACCTCCACAAGATGCCAAAACCAAACCGAGCAGCATAATGGCTAGGAAGATCATCAATCGTTGTGTATTTCTCATTATTCACCTCTTTCTTTTATATTGATTGATTTTATTCGTCAAAGTGATATTTATATTTGGTTTCGAGTAAATATTTATTGAGATTGGAATGCCCAACTGCTTCGTGGCAGGTTACACATTGCGAGCCGGTGACCCCGTTAAAGTAGCTGTCGTGGAAACCGTTATCTGCGGTTGCGTTTTCGAGATTGCGGTGGCAGGTGAGACAGCCAGAATCGTAAACATATTCTTCACGGAGACTTCGCAATTCTTGCCAGTCAAGGGTGGACTCATCTCTTGTCATAGTGACCCAGGCATCATGTGTTCCTGATTGCGCTTTTCCGAGGAAGTGGTCAAATACGTTTTTGTGCGAGACATGACAATCTGTACAGGCGGTCATTATCCCCCGAGGATTATTTCCGCCATGTGTCGAGTCATGATAAGACTTGACCATTGGCTCCATTGAGTGGCAGACTCCACAGAAATCAGCACGGGACGTGACCTCGATCCCTGTTTCGATCACGACCCAAGAGACAACTGTTAGAAGGAGCAAAGATGCAACGATACCGAGCCAGTAAAGCGGTTTTTTGCCTTTTTTCATTTTCACCTCATTTTATTGAGTGTTTTGAGAACGGTTTATTGGGTGAGCATTGTACCAAAAAAACAAACAACTCACATTATTTTAATCTTCGGCGCAATAATACTTTATTTCACAAAGATATTTTGTAACTAAAGTTATAATTTCTATCTTGTTGTTGGTTATGTTGAACTTATCATTCTCGCCACAAAGAACATGACCCATATTCGACAATTTTGTGAAATTTGTCACATTGTCTGGCCTGTTAAAAAGCCTTATGATATACTTCCCTTCCGGCGTGCAAGTCTAACGCTTCAAAGAGGTGCCTATGCTGCTTGAGTATCTTGCTATTGCCGTTTTGATCGTTCTCGCAACCGTAGTTGCTCTGATTGCTATTGGCCTAGGGGGATTGTTTGGGCCAAAGAAAAAGACAGAACACAAATCTATGCCCTACGAATCCGGTATGACGCCATACGGCCCGGGTACGCGCCGTATGCCCGTTCGCTTTTACCTGGTCGCTGTGCTATTTATCCTTTTCGACATTGAAGTCATTTTCTTCCTCCCCTGGGCGGTTGTCTTCCGAGAATTCATTGAAGATGGACTTGGACTATTTATTCTCGCTGAGATGATCGTCTTTATTGTTATCTTACTGGTAGGCTACGTGTATGCGTGGAAGAAAGGAGCCCTGGAATGGGAGTAGAACAAAAACTCGGTAATATGGGTGTGGTGACGACGACCCTTGAACAGGTTGTTAATTGGTCCCGCACGCGCGCCATGTGGCCGATGCTCTTTGGTATTGCCTGCTGCGCCATTGAAATGATGTCTGCGCAGGCTGCTGATTATGATATGAGCCGCTTCGGCATGGAGTTGATGCGGGCCAGCCCTCGTCAGTCTGACTTGATGATCGTAGCCGGGCGCGTCTCACGCAAGATGGGCCCCGTACTGCGCCGCCTGTACGACCAGATGCCTGAACCAAAATGGGTGCTGGCCATGGGTGATTGCGCTTCCTGCGGGGGTGTCTTCAATAACTATGCCATCCATCAAGGCGTGGATGAAGTCGTGCCAGTGGATGTTTACGTAGCTGGCTGCCCCCCACGCCCTGAAGCTCTGATCCATGGCGTGGTGACGCTATATGAAAAGGTTTACGGCGAAAAATTCACAGATTACGCGGATGTAGCGTAAGGTTTAGGGTCATTGCCTGCTCCGTAACGCAGGCATAGGTGCGAGCCGTTGTAGGCGGCGTGGCAAACTCATGATAAGAGGAGATTGCTTCGGTCGTTGACAGACACTCCCTCGCAATGACAGGATGAAATATATGGACAAAAAACTCGAAAAAATCGTCCAGGTTTTGGAAAAGGACTTTGATGCATCCTTCGAAGAGTTCCGGGATGAAGCGCACGTTTTCATTCAACCGGAACAAATTGTGGATGTGATCACATCATTGCGCGATAAACATGAGTTCGAACTGCTCTCAGCGATGACAGCCGTGGATTACTGGCCCCAAGAAGATCCGCGTTTTCATGTTGTCTATCAGTTGACGTCGGTAACGAAAAACCTATCAATACAGGTACGTGTTCCGTTAGCGGCGACCAGATCGGAAGTCCCGACAGTGAGCGGTATATTTGCATGTGCGAATTGGCGTGAGCGCGAAATCTGGGACATGTTTGGTATCCATTTCGATGGCCATCCTGATCCACGTCGCATATTGATGCCGCAGGATTGGGAAGGCCATCCACTACGTAAAGATTATCCGTTGGGTTATGAAGAGCCGCAGTTCACTTTCAATTTTGATGAAATTGACCTGCGCAAGCCTTATGCGAAGGAATAGTTATGCCCCAGTTACAAGAAGTAACAGTTGATGATCTGAAACATCTGGTTTCTGGCCGTGCTGTTGAAGGCGAGACCATGTTACTTAACATGGGTCCGCAACACCCGGCTACCCATGGGGTGCTGCGTCTGTTGCTGGAACTGGATGGCGAGATTGTGGTGAACTGTATTCCCGATATTGGTTTTCTGCATACCGGTATTGAAAAGAACATGGAAGCCAAAACCTACCAGAAAGCCGAGGTAATGACCGATCGTTTGGATTACCTGAACACGGTCGGCAACAATCTGGCTTACTGTATGGCAGTTGAAAAACTGATTGACCTGGACGTACCACCCCGCGCCCAGGCTTTGCGTGTGATTTTGACCGAATTGCAGCGCCTGGCTTCGCATCTGGTCTGGATCGGTACGCACGCGCTTGATCTGGCAGCCATGTCTATGTTTATGTATGCTTTCCGTGAGCGTGAAATCATCCTGGACATCCTCGAATTGGTTTCCGGTCAGCGAATGATGACCACATATATCCGCCCAGGCGGTGTATGGCGCGATGTACCGGTTGAATTCGAGACTGCGGTACGAGACTTCATCAAGATGTTCCCGAAACGGATTAATGAATACGAAGCCTTGTTGACGAAGAACCCGCTCTTGCTGGACCGGTTGCTTGGTATCGGTGTGCTGACGAAGGAAACGGCCCTCAGCTATGGCGTGACCGGCCCGATCTTGCGTGCCAGTGGTGTGGACTGGGACTTGCGCAAGCAACGACCATATATGGGCTATGAGCAGTATGATTTTGAAGTTCCGGTACGGACTGAGGGTGACAACTACGCCCGTTACCTCGTCCGCGTACAGGAAATGCGGGAATCGTTGAAGCTTGTTGAGCAAGCTTTGGACAAGCTGCCAATGGGTCCGGTGCGCAGTAACAACCGCAAGTTTGCCCCGCCGCCGCGTTCGGAAATCGGCACCAGTATGGAAGCCCTCATTCATCACTTCAAACTGTGGACAGAAGGTTTCGATGCGCCAAAGGCTTCAATTTATGAAGCAGTTGAGGGACCACGTGGTGAGTTAGGTGTATTTCTAGAGGGTGATGGTGGCCCAAAGCCCTATCGGGTTCACATGCGCACTCCCTCGTTTGAAAATGTAGGTGTAATTTCCGAACTGGCGAAGGGACATTTGGTCGCAGACCTGATTGCCATCATCGGTTCGATTGACTTTGTCCTGGGAGATATTGACAGATGAGTTTGGCAGAAAAGTATCCCAAGGAAGTAAAAAAGATTCTGGCAAAATATCCGCCGGAGGAAAAACGTTCGGCTGTCATGCCGCTTCTGTACATGGCACAGCGCGAAGAAGGTTACGTTGATCGCCATGCCATGCAAGATATTGCAGCATTGGTGGATATTACAGAGACCGAAGTTGCTTCTCTGATCGGCTTCTACACGTTGTATCATGATGCCCCGGAAGGAATACTGCGTATACAAGTCTGTACGGATTTACCTTGCGCTTTGCGTGGAGCAGATCAGTTCTTAGCTGATTTGTGCGAGAAATTGGGCATTGAGCCTGGCGGCACAACTGCAGATGGCATGATAACGGTGGAACCAGTTATGTGCCTGGCAGCTTGCGATAAAGCTCCCATGTTCCAGACGCAGACTCCCAATGGCATCAAATATCACGAAAACATGACTGTTGACACAACCATGGAATTAATCGAGGAATTCAAGCAGGCCGATAAGGGGGTGAAGGAATGACACACTTCCTGTTACGGCACCTGGATATTCCTGACATAAATAAAATCGACGTCTACAAAAAGAACGGCGGCTTCAAGTCCTTTGAGGGTGTTGTAAAGAAGATGAAACCGGATGAAGTGACCAATGTCGTCAAAGGATCTGGATTGCGTGGCCGAGGTGGTGCTGGATTTCCCACTGGCCTGAAATGGTCCTTTATGGACAAGAACAACTGGCCGCATTATGTAGTAGCCAACGCCGATGAATCCGAGCCGGGCACGTTTAAAGACCGCGAGATCATGGAAAGCAACCCCTTCCAGTTTCTGGAAGGAGTGGCGATTTCATCTTATGCTGTCAGCGCGAATGCAGCGTATATATACTTACGTGGCGAATTCTGGGAAGTGGCTGCCTTCATCGATGAAAAGATCGAAGAGATGGAGAAAGCCGGTTATCTGGGTGACAAGCTCTTTGGCACTGATTACTCCCTGAAAATCTACACCCATCTCGGCGCAGGCGCGTACATCTGCGGTGAAGAGACCGCGCTACTCGAATCGCTTGAAGGCAAACGCGGACAACCGCGCATTCGTCCGCCTTTCCCGCCTGCGTTTGGTCTGTATGGCAAGCCGACCGTAGTAAACAACGTCGAAACGCTCACCAATGTACCTGCCATCATCGAGAATGGTGCGAATTGGTACACCTCGATGGGCACGGCTGATAGCGCGGGTGTAAAAGTTTTCTCGCTGTCAGGGCGCGTCCGTAAGCCGGGCAACTACGAGCTTCCCTTCGGTGCGACTTTCCGTGAGTTGATCTACGAACACGGTGGCGGCATCCTGGACGGACGCCCGGTCAAGGCGATCATGGCGGCTGGGGCCTCATCGTCCTTGATCGTTGTGGATGACAAAACCCTCGACACACCGATGGACTATGCTTCCGTCAGCGAGCTCGGTGCGGACCTTGGATCTGCTTCCGTTATCGTGATCGATGATACCGTCAGCATTGACTGGGTTATCAACAAGACCATTCACTTCTTCAAGCACGAATCTTGTGGCAAATGCACTCCTTGCCGCGAAGGTAATTATTGGATGCAACATCTGAGCGAACGCATTCACAATGGCGAAAGTAGTCAGGAAGATGTTGATTTATTGCGAAACGTTGCCCTGCAGATGCAGAACAAATGCCTGTGTGCACTGGGTGAATTTGCCACCATGGCAGTTGTTACCGGTATCGAACGCTTCCCAGAAGATTTCAAACAGCTGGTGCGGAAATAGGAAGCTGATATGACGAAACAAGTTACTCTAACGATTGACGGCGTACAGGTTGCCGTTCCTGATGGCACCTTGATTGTAGATGCAGCCAAGAAGGTGGGCATTGATATCCCCGTCTTTTGCTATCACCCCAAGATGGAACCAGCGGGCATGTGCCGCATGTGTCTGGTCGAGATCGGCCGCCCGATGATCGATCGTGGCACTGGCGAACCCGTACTCGACGAAGATGGTTCCCTCAAAATGCAATTCTGGCCCAAGCTCGAAACGGCTTGCACCAACACCGTTTCCGAAGGGATGGCCGTGCTGACGCAATCTGAGAAGGCCAAAAAAGAGCAGAAAGACATCATCGAATTCCTGTTGACCTCCCATCCGCTAGATTGCCCGGTTTGCGATAAGGGCGGCGAATGCCCATTGCAAAATTTGACCATGGAACATGGTTCTGGGGAGAGTCGCTTCCTGTTCAATGACAAGCTCAAGATGGACAAGCACGTCCCACTGGGAAACCTGATCTTCCTCGATCGCGAACGTTGTATTCTATGCGGACGCTGCGTGCGTTTCCAACGGGAAGTAGCTGGTGAAGCCGTGTTAGCAATTGATGAACGTGGGCGCGGCAGCGAGATCATCTCCGTTTCTGAACCAGGATTTGATTCCGTTTTTTCTGGTAATACTACTGATATCTGCCCAGTGGGCGCGCTGACGACGGCTGATTTCCGTTTCGGGGCGCGTCCCTGGGAACTGAAATCTGCCGCCTCCATCTGTGGACAATGCCCTGTTGGCTGCAATGTGACTTTCAATACTCGCCGCGAAGCCAGAGCAGACGGAAAAGTGGTCATCAAACGTGTCATGCCGCGTCAGAATGAACAGGTTAACGAGACCTGGATCTGTGACAAAGGCCGCTATGCATATCATTTTGCCGAGAGCAAGGATCGTTTGGCGAAACCGTTTGTCAGTAAGGATGGCAAATTGAAAGCCGCCTCCTGGGATAAAGCTACCCAGCTGGTAGCTGAAAAACTCGGTAAAGCTGGTAAAGACACAGTCGTATTGGCATCTGGACGACTTGCAAACGAAGATTTATTTAACCTGAAATCCCTGGCTGATGGATTGAGCGGAGCAGCAGTGTTATACACTGACATGGGCGGCGGCAACCTGGTTACGCAAGTTGGCGTGGGGCGGGGCACCAACTTTTCTGATATGGGGCAGGGGGATGCCATCCTGGTAGTTGCATCTGACCTGTATGAAGAAGCGCCCATCTGGTGGCTGCGCGTCAAGCAGGCTGCTGATCGCGGTGCCACGCTGATCGTTGCCAACGCACGCGAGACCAAGTTAGATAAATTTGCGAATTTCGTTGTTCGCTATGCCAACGGTGATGAAGTCAAGGCTGTCCAGGATTTGGGCGGTAAAAGCAAGATCGCGGAGGCATTTGCCAAGGCTGAGAATGCGATTGTGTTTTTTGGCAGTGACGGACTGGGATTGGAAGGCTCTACCAACGTTGCAGCAGCCTGTGCTGATCTGCTGGTCAAAACAGGACATATAGGCAAGGCCAACAATGGACTGATCGGTGTGTGGCCAAAGGCCAATGACCAGGGTGCCTGGGAAATTGGTTTCCGCCCTGAAGTTGATTTAGCCAAAGCTCTTAAGGGTAAAACAGTTTATATCGTTGGTGCTGATCCCGGACTGAAAAAAGCGCTTAGGGGTGCCAAGTTTGTGGTGGTTCAAGGCTTATTTACAACAGCCACAGCTGAATTGGCGGACGTGGTTTTGCCCGCGCAGGCTTACACCGAGCGTGATGGCACCTTCACTTCAGGGGAACGCCGTGTTCAGCGCTTCTACCCGGCTGTCCCACCTCGGAGTGAAACCAAGCCTGATTACGTAATCACAGCAGAAATCGCAGAGCAATTAGACATCGAATTGGAAGGATCGTCGCCGGTATTGGTCTTCGAGAAATTGGCTGCCAGCGTGAAGGATTTTGAAGGTTTGTCCTATGGAAAACTGGCTGAAGTAAGCGAGCAATGGCCGATCGTGGGCCGCGGTGATTTGTACTACGGCGGCACGACCTATGAAAACACGCAAGGATTGGGCGTACAACTTGTCAGCGCAGCGGAACGTGGAGAAACGGTCACTATCCCCAAGATCCAGAAAGAGGCGGGGCTGCGTCCGAAAGAGGATGAATTGTTGGCTGTGCCTGTCACAAAGCTATACGACCGCGGTGCGACTGTTGCTCCCGCAGAGTTGTTAACTGAGCGCATCGGGGAGACGTTCATCGCCTTGCATCCAGATGCGGCAGAACGGCTGGGTGTGGAAGCTGGGGTAACCGTAAAGGTCAGCTTTGACGGTGTCAAGGGTGAGGCCGTGGTGAAGATCGACGAAACAATTTCGGCTGGTGTAGCGCTGGTTCCACGTAGTATGGGGCTGGCAATCCACGAACCGGTGGCGATAAAGGTGAAATGATATGGACTGGACACTGTGGCTAGAATGGGCTATCAAAGCCCTGGTGCTGATTTTCACGCTGCTAATCGGCTTTGGCTACCTGACATATTACGAACGCCGCTTCCTGGCGCGTATCCAGTCGCGTTTAGGGCCTAACCGTGCAGGGCCGTGGGGATTGATGCAGTGGATGGCAGATGCGGTCAAGCTAATTTTCAAGGAAGAGCTGATCCCGGATAAGGCCTACAAGCTGGTGTTCTTCCTGGCCCCAGTTATTACAATGGTGCCGTCGATCGTGATCGCGGCTGTAATCCCCTGGGGACCGAAGGTGAACTTGTTTGGGCGGACAATGACGCAGTCTGTTGCGGAAATCAATGTTGGCGTGCTGTTCCTGATGTCGATTGCTTCGATTGCAGTCTACGGGATCGTGCTGGCAGGCTGGTCGTCGAATAACAAGTACGCCATGATGGGCGGCCTGCGCTCTTCGGCGCAGATGATCTCGTACGAATTGACACTGGGGCTATCCTTTGTGGCGGTGATTTTGTTGGGTAATTCAATGAGCCTTGTTGATATCGTGGAAGCGCAGCGCGATGCCTGGTTTGTACTAATACAGCCGGTGGGAGCGCTTATTCTCTGGGTTGCAACAATCGCGGAAGTTAACCGCCACCCGTTCGATATGCCCGAGGCCGAGCAGGAGATTGTGGCTGGTTATCACACGGAATATTCCGGCATGAAGTTTGCTTTGTTCTTCATGGCCGAATACCAGAAGATGATCGTGGTCAGTGCAATTCTGGCGACGCTGTTCCTGGGTGGGTATCTTGGCCCGGGCGTGGACCAGTTCCCCTGGCTCGGACCGCTTTACATGTTCATAAAAATTTTCGTTTTGCTAGGAATCATGATCTGGGTGCGCGCTTCCTGGCCGCGTATTCGCTACGACCGCTTGATGTCCTTTGGTTGGAAGGTATTGCTACCGCTGGCGCTGGCCGTGGTTTTCATCACAGCAATCGGTATCTTGGTGGCGGAGCATTATGAAAATAATTGGTATTTGGGAATTATCACAGTGCTCTCGGTCATTGCTGGCTGGATAGCAACCTTAGGGGTGAACCGCGCTATACGGAGAAAAGCCTATGCTTAGAGAACTGATACGCGGTTTATTTACCACGGCCAAAATGGTTGTTGAAGGGCCGGTCACAACCCAGTACCCGGAAGAAAAGCGGGAAGTACGCCCGCGCTTTCGTGGACGCCATGTACTAAAACGCTACGAAAACGGGCTGGAGAAGTGCATCGGATGTTCGCTGTGCGCGGCGGCTTGCCCGGCGAATGCTATTTTTGTAGAGGCTTCTGAGAATACGGACGAAGAACGCTTCTCCCCCGGCGACCGGTTTGCTTCCACCTATGAGATCAATATGCTGCGCTGCATCTATTGCGGCTTCTGTGAAGATGCCTGCCCCACTGAGGCTATCGTGTTGGGCGATAACTATGAGCTTTCGTTCACCGACCGTCACGATGCCATCTATACCAAAGACACTTTGCTGGAAGCCGTTCCTACGGCTGAGATGATTACTCCGCAAAAGGTGGAGCCGGGCGTGTTCACTCGCTCCGTCCCAGAGATGCAGGATCCGCAGGATTGAGGGTAATTGATGACAGTTGATTTTGATTTGATACTCTTTCTCGTATTAGCCTTCATTGCGGTTGCTGCGGCAATTGGGATGCTGGCCAGCCAGAACGCGGTTTATTCGGCCCTGTTTCTGGTGATAAATTTTGGCACGGTGGCGGTCTTCTACCTATTGCTGGGCGCGCCGTTCATTGCGATGGCGCAGATCACGGTCTATGCCGGGGCAATCATGGTGCTGTTCCTGTTCGTCATCATGTTGCTGGGTGCGGAAAAACTGACTCCCGGCAAAGTGCTACCCTATCAGCGACCGATGGCGCTCGGCCTGGCAGTTGTGCTAGTGGTTGAATCCGTCTACCTGATGCTGGGGCGAAACCCGTCAGTTGCGAAAATCATCCCGCCAACGGAAGCAACCAACACGGTCGAAGCGATTCGCGAGCTTGGTATGGCGTTGTTCAGCGACTACTTGCTGCCGTTCGAAGTTACATCCATCCTGTTGTTAGTGGCGATGATCGGGGCAATTGTTCTAACTAAACGAGAGAAAGGAGAGCAGGAATAGCATGGTGCCTGAAACGTATTACATCGCTTTATCTGCGATCCTGTTCACCATCGGTGCGTTGGGAGTACTCATTCGCCGTAACGCGCTGATTATCTTCATGTCGGTCGAGTTGATGCTGAATGCGGCCAACCTGGCTTTTGTGACTTTTGCCAACACCTACGAGCACTTGAACGGACAGATCATCGTCTTCTTCGTGATCGCGGTCGCTGCGGCAGAAGTGGCGGTTGGTCTGGCGCTGATCGTGGCGATCTTCAAGTCCAAGCGCAGCATCGACGTTGACCAGATGAGCAGCCTGAAGGGATAAATTATGCTGTTGAGTGAAGCAACTACCACAGGCTTTTATAATTTGGCCCCCTGGATTGTGTTCTTCCCGGTTATCGGGTTGTTATTGAACATCATCATTGGGGGGTGGCTTTCTGAGAAGGGTATTGGTTGGTTAGCCAGCCTGGCTTCAGGTGCGTCGTTTGTTGTCTCTGTCCTGTTGGCGTACACATTGTGGGTCAATCACGGACATGGCGAATCAGTCTTCCTGGCCGAATGGATGCACGTCGGTGCATTACAACTGGATTGGACCTTCCGCGTCGATACGCTTTCAACCACCATGATGCTGGTCGTTTCGGGTGTTGGCACGCTCATCCACATCTACGCCATTGGCTACATGCACGAAGACGTGCGTTTCAAGAATGACCCCGGTCGTTACCGTCGCTTCTTCGTTTTTATGAACCTGTTCATCGCTATGATGATGATCCTGGTCAGCGGCGACTCGTACCTGATGTTGTTCGTCGGTTGGGAAGGTGTGGGCTTGTGCTCCTTCCTGCTGATCGGCTTCTGGTATGACATGGATACGCTGGGACGCCCCTCCTGGGCTAACTCGAATGCAGGCAATAAAGCTTTTATCACCAATCGTATCGGTGACTTTGGCTTCCTGATTGCTGGCTTCCTGATGTTTACCTATCTGGGTTCCTTCCAGTTTGATCAGGTTTTTGCAGCGGCTGATATCTTGGAAGATTCGCAGTTGTGGGTGATTGTTGCTATCACGCTCTTCATGTTGATCGGTGTGGCCGGTAAATCGGCACAGATCCCACTTTACGTCTGGCTGCCGGACGCGATGGCAGGCCCGACCCCGGTCTCAGCGCTCATCCATGCAGCCACGATGGTCACGGCTGGCGTTTATTTGGTGGCCCGCTCTGCGCCGCTATACACGTTAGTACCGCAGGCGCAGTACATTGTGGCGATGGTTGGTGCGGTAACCGCACTCTTCGCGGCCACGATCGCGGTCGGTCAATATGACATCAAGAAGGTGCTGGCCTATTCCACGATTTCGCAGCTTGGTTTCATGGTTGCGGCAGTCGGTATGGGCGCTTTTGTAGCCGGCATGTTTCACCTAGTGACACATGCCTTCTTCAAGGCGCTGCTCTTCCTCTCGGCTGGCTCGATCATTCTAGGACTGGAACGTGGTCACCACCATCTAGCGCATGGTCACGGGGGGCATGATGACCACGAAGAAGTCTTTGATCCCGGCGATATGCGTAACATGGGCGGCTTACGCAAGACCATGCCCGTCACCTTCTGGCTGTATATGATTGGCACATTGGCATTGGCAGGCATTGTCCCATTTGCGGGTTTCTGGTCGAAGGATGAAATCCTTCTGGATGCCAAGTTGCATTATCCAACCGTTTATTTGCTTCTTGCGATTGCAGCTTTCTTCACTGCTTTCTACATGGGGCGTCAGATCTGGATGGTCTTCTTTGGCGAAGCGCGGCATGAGGCCGCCGCCAAAGCGGAAGAAAGCCCGAAAATTATCACTGTCCCCTTGATGGTGCTAGCTGGCCTTTCAATTTTGGGTGGTGCCTTGAATCTACCCTTCGAAGGCTTCCACCAATTTGGGCATTGGCTGAAATACACCCTTAAGCAGGTGGAAACGTTACCGCTTGATCTAGGCGTGGCGGGTATTTCCACCCTTGCGGCCTTGCTGGCGATCTACATCTCCTGGTTGCTGTATGGACGCAAACCGCTCAAAGCCGGTCAGCTGGATCCACTCAAGAAAAAGATTGGATTTGCTTTCACAATATTTGAAAATAAATGGTGGGTTGATGAGGGCTACTGGGCTGTCTTCGTGGATCGTTATGTAGACCTGTGCCGTTTCCTTGCAGACGTGATCGATTGGCGCTTCTGGCATGACTGGTTCCACGATAAAGTGCTTGCGGGCACGTACAACTGGATCAGCAACATTGCGCTCGATCGCTATGCGGATCAACGCGGTATCGATGCCTTCTTCAATGGCTGGGGTACCGTTACAAAAAATATATCGGCGAGCATGCGTCGGATCCAGAACGGATTCGTGCGCAGTTATGCGCTGTCTGTATTGCTCGGTGTTGTTCTTATTCTGGGATATCTACTTCTAAAATAACTCGTAGAAACGAGGGCAAACTATGGAATTTCTCTTGCAACCTCTTACTCTGGTGACCTTCTTCCCGCTATTGGGAGCACTGCTGCTACTCTTCCTGCCGAGCGAAAAGAAGAACCTGCTGCGCTGGACGGCGATGGTGTTCTCGCTAGCGACCTTTGGCATCTCGCTGTGGGTCTTGGGGATGTTTAACGCCTCAAACACAAACCTGCAATTGGTCGCCAAATATGACTGGATCACCGTGGCCGGCTGGAACATCCAGTATCACATGGGCGTGGACGGACTCAGTATCCTGCTTGTTCTGCTGACCGCTTTCCTGACTCCGATCTCTATCCTCTCGACCTGGACAGCGGTGGAAGAACGTGTGAAAGACTTCATGATCTTCTTCCTGCTGCTTGAAGTGGGCATGACCGGCGTCTTCCTGGCGCAGGACCTGTTTCTGTTCTACGTGTTCTGGGAATTCACACTCGTCCCGATGTACTTCTTGATCGGTATTTGGGGTGGCCCGCGCCGCTTGTATGCAGCCGTCAAGTTCTTCCTGTATACCATGGCAGGCTCGATTTTGATGCTGCTGGCGATTTTGTATGTAGCTATTCAGGTCGGCGATACCTTCTCTGTGCCCGAGCTGATTACCAAATTGCCTGCTTTGTATGCGAGTGGTGCCATTGGTATCCAGACACAGATTTGGCTATTTCTGGCCTTCACCGCCGCATTTGCGATCAAGGTACCCATGTGGCCGCTGCACTCCTGGTTGCCGGATGCCCACGTGGAAGCTCCTACAGCTGGCTCGGTCATTTTAGCGGGTGTGCTGCTAAAAATGGGTACCTACGGTTTCATCCGCTTCAATATTCCGCTCTTCCCAGATGCGGCAGTGCAAATGGCGCCCTATATGGCGCTCTTTGCAACCATCGGCATCCTGTACGGTGCCGCGGTTTCATACGCGCAATCAGATGTCAAGAAATTGGTTGCCTATTCCTCGGTTAGCCACCTGGGCTTCGTCATGCTGGGTTTGTTTGCTCTCAACCGGATGGGCATCTCCGGCGCGATATTGCAGATGATCAACCACGGTCTCAGCACTGGCGCGTTGTTCCTTTTGGTCGGTATGATTTACGAACAGACGCACACTCGTGAGATCAAGGTCTATGGCGGCTTATGGAAGATAACCCCAATATTCGGAACGGTCATGCTTATTGTGGCGCTCTCGTCGATGGGACTCCCCGGTCTGAACGGCTTCGTGGGTGAGTTCACTATCCTGCTGGGCGCTTGGGGCGCGGGCACGAACGGCGCCTTCCAAGCCTTTGGTGGCGTCTGGTGGGCCGGCCTTTCGGCACTGGGCGTTATCATGACGGCCATCTACATCCTGTATATGTTCCAGAAGATGTTCCTTGGGCCGGAAGGCTCCATTGTTGAAGAAGTCAAAAAGCACGGACATTCCATACACGATCTTAACTGGCGTGAGATCATCATCATCGTCCCGATTTTGATCCTTATCTTCTGGATTGGTCTTTACCCGAAACCTTTCTTCGACCTGATGGGCCCCACCGTGGAAGCCCTCGTCTCCACGCTGCCGATCCCCTAGAAGCGTTTGCTGTCAGCGTTGCTGATGGCTGAAGGCTACTGTTATGACACAAGTTGATTTCTACGTTTTACTCCCGCTCATCATCCTGATCGCCTGGGCATGTGTGCTCTTGCTGGTGGATCTGTTCATCCCCAAAGAGCGCAAATGGCTGACTGCCTTGCTGGCTGCCTTTGGTCTGGCGCTGACGCTTGGCTTTACATTGTCGCAATTAGGACTTGAGAACACTGGTTTCAACGACATGGTCGTTGTTGATGGCTTCTCAGTCTTTGTCAATGCGCTACTTCTGGTAACTGGCTTGCTCGGCATTGCGTTGGCTTATGGCTACGTCAAACGTATGGGCATCGAGCGCGGCGAATACTACATCCTGATGCTCTTCAGCATCAGCGGTATGATGTTGATGGCGCAAGCTGCCGATCTGATTACCTTTTTCCTGGCCCTTGAATTATTATCCCTTCCGCTATACGTGCTCTCTGCCTTTGCCCGCCCCAAAACGAACTCGGAAGAAGCTGGGCTCAAATACTTCTTGCTGGGTGCTTTCTCATCTGGATTCGTGCTTTACGGTATCGCCTTGGTTTATGGCGCGACCGGTTCCACTGCGCTGAGCGGAATCGTCGCTGCCGCATCTGCCGGTACCCCTAGCCTGCTCCTGACCATCGGCGCGGCGCTCATCCTGGTCGGGCTGGGTTTCAAGGTCGCCGCGGTTCCCTTCCATATGTGGACGCCCGATGTCTACCAGGGCGCCCCGACGGCTGTCACCGCATTTATGGCGGCTGGCGCCAAGATCGCCGGTTTCGCTGCACTTCTGCGGATCTTTTCTACCGCCTTTCCATCCATTGCAACGGATCTGACACTCGTGCTGCAAGCCATTTCTGCGCTGACCATGATCGTCGGCAACCTGATTGCCATTGCACAGACCGACATCAAACGTATGCTGGCCTACTCTAGCATCGCACACGCCGGTTACATCCTGATGGCTTTTGTGCCCTACGGCAACCCTGAAGTTGCCCCGGTCTCTATCGCGGCTGGATTGTTCTACCTGGTAGCTTACGCGGTCACCAACTTTGGTTCTTGGGGTATTGTCATCACTCTCGAACAAAAAGCAGGCAAAGGGCTTGCTATCAGCGATTATGCTGGTCTGGGACGCAAGTATCCAGCCCTGGCAGCTGCCATGACCACTTTCATGCTCTCGCTAATCGGCTTTCCTCCCACGTTGGGATTAGTTGGTAAATTCTACCTTTTCCGGGCTGTACTCTCCGGCGGATACGTTGGACTGGCCATCATTGGTGTGGTTACCTCCTTGATCTCGGCTTACTACTACCTGCGCGTGGTCGTTACTATGTACATGCGCGAAGGTGAGCCTAAAATCGAGCGCGAATTCTGGCTAGGTCTCACCACAGCCGGAACCGCACTGGTCACGATTATCCTCAGCTTGGTTCCACAGGGATTGTTTGCCTGGGCCAGTAAGGCTATACTAAAACTATTCTAAAATATTTCATTTTTCGATAAGCCTGACGGGATGTAAATATCTGTCAGGCTTATTAATTTTATACTTTGTTGTGCCCATAATAGGGTAGAATTCGTCCCGTTATGAAAATCAAAGCCCTCCTTTTTGACTTCGATGGCCTGATCCTCGACACCGAATCCCCTGAATTCGATGTCTGGCAGGCTATTTACCGTGAATATGGACAAGAATTGCTAACCGAGCAGTGGGGCCAGATTGTGGGTGGATGGGGGGCATCACATTTCGACGCAGCCGAGAATTTGGCGAAACTAGCCGGAGATGGTGTAAACGCCGAGATGCTGCGTGCACGTCACAAGTCCGAGAGCGATGCGCTGACAATAGCTCAACCTATTTTGCCCGGTGTAGTGAACTATCTGGATGAAGCTCACAGCCTGGGCATTCACCTGGCTGTGGCCTCCAGTTCTGAACATAGTTGGGTAGATACGCATCTTACTCGCCTTGGGCTTGCTGAACGTTTCGATGCCATTATTTGCGCCGACGATGTGCCATCGGGTCGCACCAAACCCAACCCCGATCTATTCCTGAAAGCGCTGGAAGTCTTGGGTGTTGGCACGAACGAAGCGATTGTGTTCGAAGATTCGCCTAATGGCGTAAAAGCTGCGCGCGTAGCCGGGATATTTGTCGTGTCAGTACCCAACCCTATGACGGCTATGCTCAAGACCGACGGCGCAAATTTAACCTTGGATTCGTTGGCAGAAATATCCCTGCAAGATTTATTGGTGAAAGCCAGTGATACACTTATTGTAAAATAAAGATGGAGGTTTTCATGAATATTGAAAAAATCCAATGGCGACCTGTAGTTGCAAAATATACTCAACCAGATTTATGGCGTAGTATTTGGCAGGTGGTTAATACTCTGATTCCATATGTCGTGTTGTTTTACCTATCCATCCGCAGCCTGGAAATTTCCTTTTGGTTGACATTGCCCCTCAGTATCCTGACGGCCGGTTTCATGGTGCGCACCTTCATCATTTTCCATGATTGTGGACACGGCTCGTTTTTCAAATATAAAAAAGCAAATGCCTGGTTGGGACGTATTACGGGTTTTCTGGGTTTCACCCCTTATTATCGTTGGCGGCATGACCATGCGGTGCACCATGCCACCGCGGGCGATCTGGATCGGCGAGGAACAGGCGATGTGTACACAATGACCGTTGCAGAATATCTAGAGGCGTCCTGGTGGAAAAGGTTTGGTTATCGAATCATGCGCCAGCCAATTTTCCTGTTCTTATTTGGCTCGGTGATTGTATTCGTCGGTACTCATCGAATTCCCCCTCAAAAAGGTAAGCGTGAAATTGCCAGTGTCTGGTGGACAAATCTCGCGCTGGCCGTTCTGGTTACAGCCATGAGCTTTCTCTTCGGATGGAAGGCCTTTCTATTAGTGCAATTCCTGGTCATCCTCTTTGGAGCATCGGCTGGCATCTGGTTGTTTTATGTGCAGCACAATTTCGAAGGTGTGTATTGGGAGCGCCGTGAGCACTGGGATTACTTCAAAGCCAGCATGCAAGGCAGTTCTTTTTATAAATTACCAGCCGTGTTGAACTGGTTTACAGGCAATATCGGTTACCATCACATTCATCACTTAAGTGCCAAGATCCCCAATTACAACTTACCAAAAGCCTTCAAAGAGAATCCAATTTTCCACGTAAAGCCAGTGACGTTGTTTTCCAGCTTGAAATCACTGACGCTGCGTTTGTATGACGAGAAAACCCGTAAGCTGGTTGGCTGGAATGTGTTGAAACGCTACCGCTCGTCACCGATGTAATAAGGTAGATACAAAAAAGGTAGTACTTATAAATAACAAAGAGACCGGTTACTTTGCCGGTCTCTTTTGGTTGCGATGCTAGAATGAAGCTACTGCTTCATCCAGCGTATCATAAATTTCAATGGAGTCGGTTATTCCGGCAACTTCCAGCACCTCGCGCACATAACTTGTCGGGCTAACCAGCTTCACGTGTTTCGATTCTTTCCCTTCGTCTCCTGCCAGTAGTTTGTAAATGACCATCAGCACTCTGATGCCAGCGCTGGTAAACGAATCCACCTTGCTGATGTCAAGCACCAGGTCGCGTGTGCCATTAGCATAGGCGTCTTTGCCTGCCTGTTCAAGCTCTGTAGTGTTTCCAAGATTGATGCGATCTTGCAATTCGAACACCGTCACCGGAATGCGCCCTTCGGCTTGTGAAACCTTTACAAGACTCATATTTCTCCTCCTGTGAAAAAACAATTTTGACAATAATACCCCAAAGTAAGGAAATTTCCTAATTAGACAGTTTTTAGACTCGCTCCAAAAAAACAACCCCGCTCTCTGAGCGAGGTTTGGGCAATTCATGTGCTCGTGCTACGGAAGATAAATGGGTTTAGAATTTAACGAATTTCTCTGGTTTAGTTTTGCAAATGGGGCACGGGTCGGTTGGTTTGCCGAATTCAATGTAGCCGCAGATCGGGCACAGGTAAAAGTCTACATCCAGGTCTTTGCCTTCTTTCACAGCTTCCAGGGCCAAAGTATACAGTTTAGCATGTACCTGTTCCGCTTCCGTAGCCCAGTGGAACATGCGCTTGGCTTTGTGACCTTCGGCTTCGGCTTGCGCAACCATAGGGGGATACATTTCTTCAAATTCATACGTCTCGCCATCAATGGCAGTCTGAAGGTTATCAGCCGTGGATCCAACGCCTTCCAGTGCCTTCAGGTGTCCTTCAGCATGGATGCGTTCCGCTTCGGCTGTTGCCTGGAACAGACGGGCAATGTTGGCAAACCCATCTTTTTCTGCTTTTTTTGCAAAGGCACGATATTTTTGGTTTGCCTGGCTTTCACCGGCAAAGGCTTCTTTTAAATTATCAATTGTATCGGTCATTATAAGCCTCCTGTTTCCCTCACTATACCGGATTATTTTCTACCTTGCTTGTGAAAGATGTCATGATTTTATCTGTCAAAAGAACCTTTTGTAAAAGCAAGAGACTGGCTGTCAAGCCAGTCTCCATAGATATCTTTAACATATACTTTAGTTTAGAACAGGTTGTTGACCTGTGTACGTTTCGATCAAACTCCCAATCTTCGCAACCAATTGTGTGATTGCTTCGATCTTTTGCGCCTCATCGATCCATATCTGGACCTCGTGCCTACGCCCGTTTTCTGTCAATGCCAGAGTATATTGGACTTCATCCGGCATCCCAAGTCTCCCTGACGATTTTAGTTTATTGATATCTGCTGCATCGATTAGATCCCACAGCGCGGCATTTTCTTCTGTAGACAGGGCAAACGTACCGTAATCAGTGATCATGTCATTGACAATATGCGTGACAGCGAAGTTGCCAGCTTGATCTAGTGTGATGCTCCATTCACCGAATCCTGAAATGTGGTAAGCGCCACCACTTGAATAACTGAATTCTCGTTCAGTAAAAGCATTAGAACTGGGAGTGCAACCAAAGTTCAGTAACAAAGTGCAGGCTAGGGCAAGGATTATTAAGCGCTTAGGTAGCATTGGATTTCTCCACGTGCTCTACCGAACATTTGACCAATTCATCCAACACATCCATATCTACATCTTCAACTTTCTTGACATACAAACAGGATTTTCCGGTGGAGTATTTACCCAGTTTGTTTAGCAACTGATCGTATTGATCGAAACCAGACATGATGTAAAGCATCAGGTTTTGTCTCCTCGGGGAGAATCCAATTACAAACCAATCGCCTTCGCGCCCACTGGCGTATTTAAAATGATAACTGCCAAAGCCAATGATGTTATCGCCCACATTTCCGGCTCTTGTCCGGTGACTTTTTTCATCAACTCCATAATTTTATAACTATCCTGACATTTTTTTCATCTGAAACACCATTGAGGTACACTTCAACATCTCCTTTGTTACGCTTGGTTTTTAAATACGCCATATGACACCCTTTCTGCAACCTGTATAATTTCGCACCATATTTTTATAGAACCCGCTTTAGAAGTTGATGCTTATTTCACAGTGACGAATTTAATCTTACTGCATTCAATCAACGAGTTACATTTAATTCGCGGTTCTTTGTTGACATTCTTTGCTGGCACGAGTTTGGCACTCACATAACTTCCTTGCACATTATGCCCAAAATGGACAATTGCAATGTCAAGGTTGACTGTATCCTCGGTGATTGACCCGCTCATCTCCAGAGTGTAATCCCAGTTCATGTAGCACTCAATGCAATCAGGGCAGGCCTTGTAAGTATAGCTGCCTGTAAAGCTGCCATCGTCTGCAAACTCGAACAAGACCTTTTCCGGCCCAAGGATTGCAAACTCATTCTCTACCGTCAGTGTGCAGCGCAAATCATTGGGATTTGGGATGGTTGGTTCTGGGGGTTCATTCTTCCCCAGGAAGAGACGCACGTATTCATCCCCGGGTTGCCGCGGCTCGGGAATTTCCAACCAAGCCATCTGGACTTTGGAATTTTGGATTCCGTCAGCCATATAAATGACCGATTCGGGCAACGGTGGGCTGGAATATATTTCTGCTGATTGGCACCCAGATAGCGCAAAAGCAATAAAAATAGCGAGAAATATCGGCAAGAAATATTTTTTCATGTAATTGCTTCAGGTAATCTAAAAAAGTAAATCATTGCATGAAATAGCAGATTACTCAAACCTGGTTATTGTGGTATTGAAAATATCTTTGAGACGATCCTCCAGCCATCCTTGAATTTGTATAGCAGCATATAGTCTGTCGAAAAGTGGATTGTCCCTTTGTGAACATTCAGCTTTGCCATCGCGGCAGAACCAGCAATATCGATCATATCGAAAGTATAAGTTGTTTCCGCATTCCACATTTCGGGGTTGTCTGCCTTCATGGTTTCAACGCGTTCCAACCATAGATCAACATCCACTTTATCGAGGTTGTCTTTTTGAAGTACCAGCATCGCAAAATCTGGATGAAATCCACTCTTGGCTTTTTGCTCATCCTGATCTACATGAATGCCTTGAATGTAGGCTTTTTCGATTACTCTTTTGACATTTTCTTTTTCGGGGTTACTCATGATTATTTTTCCTTTCTATAAATAATATTTATTGAACCATTTATCATGCACCGAGAAGCCAGCCCTTCTTTAGAATTGTTTCTACAATCGTCTGAAGGTCCCCGGGAAAACGTACTCCATGGTCCTGCTCATCTGCCAGATAAACAAGAGCGTGTGCAGGCTGATTAGGTATCCATACTTTGTACTTGGCTTACCATAATACTAAGAGCCTATCCGTAAAAAGCCATAGCAAACAAAATATGGGCACAAGCGAATTT
>CAZCPP010000020.1:0-22100 GCA_964500655.1 uncultured Anaerolineaceae bacterium
GCCTTACTCGCTGGGATTGTCAAGCCATCTGTGACTAGATACGGAGGACTTGAATGAACAAAATAACTTTCGAAAAGAGTGTGGATTTTATTCTAATTACATTTGCAATTTTGCTAACAAATCGAAGCCTTTGGTTATGTTTGACCGATGTAAATGACCCTTTATCATTTTGCAGCTATCAAAACGTTAGTGTTGAGTTGTTGTTGTATTTTTTCTTGTCCATCGTAGCAATGTGGATGCTAGTAAAAAAAGGCTTGATAAAAATTATAATTGAGAAATGGAAAGTTAACAAAATTACATTGTTTTTTATCGGTTTCGCGATAATTTCTCTTTCCTGGACAATTTACCCAACCGGGACTTTGTATCACGTATTGATACTTTTATTTACATCACTGATAGCCGCTTATATTGGGACAATTTATTCACCGAAGAGCTTTCTGGTAGTATTATTTTTGTATGCGGGGATAACAGCCATTGCAAGCTTTGAATTGTTAATAATCTTTCCTCAAGCTGCCATTATGGGGAATCCACATATTGGTTCATGGCGGGGGATTTATTGGCACAAAAATTTTACTGGGAGTCTGATGGCATTCGCGAATATGATAACCCTGCTGTATGGCCTTACCGCGAACCGTGCTGATAAAGGACGCATCCTGATTAGCGCAATTATCTATGTACTATCGCTTCTTTTCACGCTTTTCAGCAAATCTGCTGCGGGTATCATTATTTTAGTAGGACTCAATTTACTAATAGTTATTGTCTTTGCTTGGAATAAAATCAGAGATCGCCTTACAAAACAGCAGTATCTTATCGCAAGCAGTATCGCGTTTTTTATCAGCTTAGTTGCTGCATTGAATCTGAACACTCTCTTGGGTCTATTCAACCGCTCATCTAATCTTACTGGTCGCATACCATTATGGGAGTATATATTAACAACATGGGTTAGCAAACGCCCTTTTTTGGGTTATGGTTTTTCTGCAATTTGGCACATTCAGGAATTTCGAAACCAAACAACATCATCTCAAGGCTGGCCATTTGAAATCACAAATGGGCACAACGGCTTTATTGATATATTCCTCGGACTTGGAATTGTTGGAGTACTATTAGCTTTGGCTATCTTGATAATAAGTGTCTTCCGCACTGGAAAATTTATTCTCGCGAATAATGATGGAGAAAACTTTCTTCCTTTTTTACTAGTAGCATATTTTATACTCGCTAATCTTTCGATCAGCTTTTTTTTAGAGTTTGAATCTTTCCACTGGATGCTCCTGCTGACTGCCCTTTTCCTGGCAACTCCAACTCGTCATTCCAAACCTAGCTAGCTGTTAGGCATTTCAAAATCAATACGCACCTCGCCCAAGAAGAACAATCCACACCGTACGTACGAGAATTTGGATGTCGAGCCAGAGAGAATAGTTTTGAACATAGAATAAATCGTCCTCAGTATTTATGTGCATTGGCTTATCGCTGCGGCCACTGACCTGCCACCAACCCGTGATACCAGGAGGAATCGCAAAGCGCTTGCGCTGCCAGGGCTGATATTTTTCAACAAGATGAATTAATTCTGGGCGAGGTCCGACCAGACTCATTGTACCCAAAACAACATTAAAAAACTGGGGCAATTCGTCCAGACTGAAGCGTCGCAGGAAGCGGCCACTGCGTGTCACACGCGGATCATTCTCCGTTTTGTATATCAGATTTCCCTCCTCATCAATACTTTCAACAAGGTCCTTCATACTCTCAGCATCTTTTACCATCGTACGGAATTTATACATATCAAATAAGCGGCCATTTTCACCAACACGTTTCTGGAGAAAAATAATTGGTCGCCCATCATCTAGCCATATAAATAAAGCAATCAAGCCCATCAATGGTAAAGACACCAATGATAATAGAGTTCCCAAGAATATGTCGAACATGCGTTTTACGAGCATCTGATAATCGCTTAGAGCGCCAGCGCGCAAATCTAGCATAGGAATGCCCGCAAAATCTTCAATATCTGTTTTATAAAGAGCTAGATCAAAGAATCCTAAAGCCACCCAGACCTTTACAGGCAAATTTGTGGTCAGAGAAACAACTTCGCTCATGCGCTGATATACAGAGTGCGGTAAAGCAATTATTACGTCTGTGGCGGCGTAATCCACAATCAGGGTGCAGATATCTTCAGTGCCACCGAGCAGGCTCGAGTGAGTTTGAGCCGAAAATCCATCAGAATCATCCACATAACCAAGACAAGTCATATTCGCGATACCAGCGTTCTCAATTTGTTCGCGCACACGCACTCCGAGTGGCCCTGAACCAACAATCAAAATCCGGCGCGGAGCATCTGGCCAATCCTGCCGCAACCGAAAAATCAACCTGGCAATTGTGCGCCAACCCAAAAATAATGCATACACGATCAACACAAACAGCAAGAACAAGGCGCGCGAAACCAGGCGATAGGAAAGATATAGAATTCCGGCCATTGAGATGGATGCCACGACGCTAGCCAAGGTCAGTGTAGCAAATTCATCTACAACACGTAAATACTTTCGTCCATCATAAATTGCAAACGCGGCAAAGATGCTTATCCAGATCAGCGGGAAAATAATGTACAGCGCAAATGGCAAATCAACGGTATCCGGGATGGGCTGGATAAAAGTAAACCGGTCTAGTAACGGTCTCACTGTGGTTGCGAGCCAGAGGCCAACCACCACCCATAAGGCATCTAACACCATGGAGAGAATTGCGAAGTTAATTGAGAAACGCCTGAGCATTTTTATCCATATCAATTAAGGTGTTTTGAGTATACCCAATAAATCAGCCAGGGCAAGCATAACAAAACGGGGATTGAGGATAAGATAACGTTTCCAAAGCCGAACGGGTTCCTGGGAAAAGCGATAAAACCACTCAAGCCCCATTTGTTGCATCCATGCCGGAGCCTGATTTATTGCTCCGGCATGGAAATCAAAAGCCACTCCCACACCGATCATCACAGCAGAAACTCGATCACTATGCTCTGCCATCCAACGCTCTTGCTTGGGACAACCCAAACCCACGAATAATATGCGAAGGCCCGATTTTCTTATTGCCTGGCAAATTTCATCATCTTCATCTGGGGACAAAGTACGAAACGGCGGGCTGAAAGCATATGCTACGTTCAATTTCGGAAACCTATCCTGCATTCGTTTTACAAGCAGTTCCAAAACATCAGGTTCTCCTCCGTAAAATCCTACCGGAATGTTTTCGTGTTCAGCCATCTTCAGCACATGCAACATCAGGGTTGGACCATACACACGTTGCTGTGTTCTGTGTCCTTTCAAGCGCAGCATCCACACCAGTGGCATCCCATCTGGAGTAACCATATCGGCCCCATTAACGATTCTCTTGAACTCAGAATTATCCCAGGCTTCCATCAGCATGTGAACATTGGCAGCGCAAACGTAGCGATATTCATTGTTGACACGTGCCCAACGGACAATCTTCATGGCAGCGGTTAAATAATCTGTGAGATGAACCTGGGAACCAATAACAGTTGAAGTCATTTTTTACTATTAATTACTTTCTGGTATATATCCATCAGCATTTTGTAATTTTGTTCATGTGTATATTTTTCTTCAAATTCACGGCGTGCGTTGTCCCCCATACGTGCGGATTCTTCAGGATGATTCCATAGCCATCTCGCTTTTTCTACCAAGTCTTGAGCGTTCCCCGGTTCGAAAAGTAATCCAGTTTGATTATTAGAAACCATATCAGGAGCAACACCAATATTTGTTGCGACCACGGGAATTCCTCTTGAATAAGCCTCAATAATAACCATCCCAAATGTTTCATAATATCCTTCGGATGGCATAATTAAAAACCGGGCATTCCCAATCAGGTCCATTAATTCTCGCTCATCCAAACGATCGATAAATTCGACGTTATTCATACCGTGTTGAGCGACAAATTTCCTAACTTGTTCACCCTGACCTCCCTCCCCCCGAATCTTTATCGGGAAATCTAAATTACGCCACGCCTCAAGGAGCGTATAAACACCTTTTTCGGGATCGAGGCGACCCACAAATACTGCATATTTTCCGTTAGTTTTTACCTCGGTCAACCAAGGTCGTTGCTGAACGAAATGAGGCAATATAACTATTTTATCAGAGGGAAATCCGGCCTGCACAAATAGATCACGATAAAATTTTGTCGAGCATAAAAAGGAATCTATTTTTGTCTGCCACGTTTTCAACCAGCGATGTAATGTCAACATGGAAGCGACAACTGCAGTGTGTAAATGGGAATTGTGGTAACAGGCATGCAGAACACTAGGCCATGGTGGTGTTTTCCCCACACAATCGAGGCACAACTTCCCTGCGCGATGGAAGGTTGAAGCGGGGCAGATCAACCTCTGATTATCAAGTGTTTGCACAACAGGGATGCGCAAATCCTGGCAGGCATAATAAGCGGCAGGAGATATTAACGGGAACGTGTTATGAAAATGCACCACGTCAGGCATTGTTCTTCCGAGAAATCCTTTTAGCAATTGATATGAGGAATTCGACCAAATAGTCTGCAAGGCAACCGACACCTTATTCATAGATTCAATCTTTTTATTGTATTCAAGATACTCGAAAACTTGGTGCCCTTTTGAGCGTAAAAGTTCAGTCTCAGCTTGATAAACAGTATCTTCTCCACCAAGTTTTGTGTAATAATTATGAACTTTTAGTATTCGCATTTTAAGTGAGGTTCCTTCCGGTCACGGTAATTGTCATCATCAAGCAAGAGCTTGCATCAATTGTTCAAAAGACCAGTTGCTGTCATTGCAAATTGATGATAATTATTGTTACAGCTCATGAGCACTTATTCAATGTTTGCAGCCATTGTCATCGCAAAATTCGTAGTTCCCGCAATACGCCGATTGGAAGAAAGCTTATCGGAAACCAAATCTCTTTAAGCATTATGGCTAGTCGCAAAAGAAACCTCTCAACTATTGGAAGCGAAGTTTCATTCGTGATCAGTTTTCGCATGTTTGAATGATATGCATGGTTTCGCATAAAGAACAAGAGCAAATTGCCTTGATGTCCAGGCTTCCGCTGGGCAATGCGTTGCCAAATATAACCTGCCAAGGGTTCATCGCGACGGGTATTAAGCGTACGCACTCGGTAATGAAATAAAACCTGATCAACAATCACAAAATCCCACCTTGCCAGTAGGCGCAGCAAAGTCAGGATATCTTCGCCGGAGTAATCTATATCGGGCAGAAAAACCATTCCGCCACATTCCAAGAGAGCGTCTCTCCGCATCAATCCATAAATATGGTTTGCTTTCCGGGTAATGAGTTCATCCGATAAAGTCATAAAAGCAAATTGCCAAAATTTCGAACGCGAAAACACATACGCCCAATTTATCTTGAACGTCCGTGTCAAACGACCATCTTCATCAATGATGACAAATCGAGAGAAAGCCAAGACAGCTTGTGGACTGATATCTAGAGATTGTACTAATCGTGTTAAAAATGAAGGATCCCATTTATCATCATTCGCTGCCCACATAAAATATTGACCAACTGAAAGGTTAAGCACGCGATTAAAATTTGCAATTCCATCAATCTGATTATCGCAGCGAGAATAGCATATCCGTTCATCCTTTGCTGCATATTCTAAACAGATCTGCTGCGTCTCATCTGTCGAAGCGTTATCAGAAATGATTAACTCAAAATCAGTGAAGGTCTGATCCAATAGCGAGTCCAGGGCCAGGCGGATATACTTCTCTCCATTGTGAACTGGCATCCCGATACTTACTTTGGGTGCTTTACTAATTCGGGCTGGTGATACCAAAATGCGTCTATCTTTGTCATGATCCATAAGTGCGCCAGCTCCCAATTTTGTCAAACGCCCAGATTCGAATCTGGGATGCGGATAACGCAGCCGAGGTTAGAGCAACAGTAAACACAAGCATTAGACAAAGGAGTATGCTCGGCAAGGGCATCTGATCATGGATTAATAAACGCCCGATGCCAATCACAATTAGTGTTGCGACCATCGGCAAGCCAACATCTTGAAAATACCAACGCCATTGCTCACCCCTTAGCAATCGCCGGTGCATGATTTGAATTGAAATGAGTACATAGCTGCTGTTCAGCGCAACCCAAACAGCAGCTGCGCCCAACGCACCGTAATATGATGCTACAACTACAAGCAAAGGTATCAAAATGATGACCGAAATTAAATTGGTGTAAAAAGCAAGGCTGGTCCAACCGTACGCTAACTGGAGTGCATATGGCAAATTCATCAATCCATTCAATGCCGTACCAATTATCAACAGGCTCACCAAGATGTGCGTGTTGGAAACCGTAACCGGGTTTTGCGTCCAGACCAAAAGGATTTCCTGAGCAAACAACGCCACGAGTATCGCTAATGGCAAAATGAGTACGGATATTAGTTGGCAACTACAGTGGTACAACCGCTTTAACCTATCTATATCCCCCACTGCCACTCGCTGCGAAAAACCAGGAAACATTGCTGTAAAAACAGAGCCGGTAATGGTTGCTAGACCGTTAGCAACCGTCCAGGCGAGAGTATAGTAACCAAACAATTCCAACGATAGCATCTTACTGAGGATGATTTTGTCTACTTGAGTCAAAATCAAAACCGTGGCAGATATCCCACTCATGCCAACTGCAAAACGCCAGACTGAATGACAAATAGAGATTCGAAACCGGGCACGTTTTTTGCTAGCAGGTAGGCTACGCCACAAAGCCATAGCCACAAGTGCCGTGCTTGCAGCACTCACTACAACCTGCCACTCGAAAAAAACCAAAATTGTTGGCGATACTAGCCAGAGTACCAGTACCCCACCCGCAAATCGTAGTGTGTACCAAATGGCATTCAGAATATTGAACAGCACTTGTCTCTGCAAACCCAACAACCCGCCGGAATAAAAAGTCATAGGCCATTGGAGGGCCATTACCAATCCCATCAACATAATGGATCTTTGTACAGTTTCTACAGATATTGTTTCGGAATTGATCCATCCACGAGCGATAAAGGGGGATAGCACCACTACTACCACTCCTATGCAGAATGCTAATCCCCAGTAGATTGTCTCTAGAGTGCGCACCAGATCGCGCATATCCTGCTTTTTTTCGGCTAAAGCCGAGTAGCGGGCAATCTCACGATTCAGTGTTGTAGTCAAGCCTAGGTCCAGCAAAGTAAACATAGCTTGGAGCGTCGTAAAAAAACCCACCAAGCCATAAGACTCTATACCCATAAATTTGATGTATAACGGTATAAAAGCTATACCCATTAAGGCCGCCCAGCCTTTGCCCATAAAATTGGCAATCAGGTTACTTTTAATCTGGCTCATCTGGTTTTTCTTAGCCATGCCCAGGTCAATGAATAATGCGATTTATTAGTTCGTGTTCATTGTCAAAGTCGATGATCTGCCCCTTATCAATTCAGGATATCCAGTAATGTGGCGCAAACTGCTTTAATTTCTGCTTTGCTCAACCTGAGTGCGGAAGGCAAATTGATGGCGAAAGGGCTAATTCCATAAACGACCTTATTTCGCTGCCTCGCTTCATGAGCCTGTTTAGAATCTTCATATGCAGGGATGGAGCTAAGCGGGTGGAAAAAGGGACGTGAATCAATACCGCGTTTTTTTAAGCGTTCCATCAACTGCGTTTTGTTCAAGCCAAGCTTCGGATCCAGAATGATTGTGACCATCCAATAGGTGTTTAACGTTTCTTCGGGTTCAAAATTCAATATAATGCCATCAACGTTTTTCAATTCTTGCTTATACCATTCAAATTGTTCACGCTTGCGCTGGAGCAATTCATCAATACGTTCTATTTGGGCAAGTCCCAGTGCGGCCTGCATACTGCTCATTTTGTATTTGTATGCGACTTCTGTATTAAAGAACATGCGATCACCTGGCTGGCGGCCATGATCACGTAAGATTTGAATGCGATTGAACAAGTCTTCACGATCAGTGACGAGCATTCCACCTTCGCCAGTCGTGACGGTCTTTGATCCATGAAAACTGAACACGCCCGTATCGCCAAAGCTACCCGCACGCTTGCCTTTGTATTCAGCACCAAGCGCCTCGGCAGCGTCTTCTATAATTGCAATGTTGTGGTGACGTGCAATAGCGCAAATAGCGTCCATGTCCGGCATCCCGCCATAAAGATCAACGGGGATTACGGCACGGGTTTTGGGGGTTATACACGCTTCAAACGATTCGGCCGAAAGGCACCAAGTTCGCGGATCAATATCTGCAAAAACGGGAGTCGCGCCAACATAAGAAATGGGCGCGGAGCTGGCTATCCACGTTGCGTCAGGCACAATGACTTCATCGCCATCTTTAACCCCCAGAGCAAGCAGAGAAAGATGTATAGCTGACGTGCATGTAGGTAGAGCAATTGAAAATTTCTCGCCGATATATTTCGCGAAGGCTTTTTCAAAACGTTCATGGTATATGTTGGCGTTGCCATACCACGCATTGGTAACGGCGTCAGTGACGTATTGGATTTCTTTTTCGGTAATCCACGGCCCTGCAATAGGAATTTTTTGCATTTTTAATCCTTTATGCACTTAAGGTAGCCATCGGGCGCAACACTAATCAAGAGTTTGTTTTCAATCTCCCTGTCCACTTCAAAACGGTTATTGGATTTAAGGAATTCCCATACCGCTGTTTTGGGATTATCACCTTTTCCCCATGGACGATCTTGGAAAAAATCGTCCGACATATCTTCAACAATTGTATCAAAGACAACAAGGTAACTGTCTTTTGTCACTAATGGCGAGTAAGCATTCAATTCTTCCCAGACATGAGCATGTGTATGCAAAGAATCCAAAACCACCAATAACGGTGTTTTGCCTTTCGCAAATCCATACACCTGCTCAATAATATCCTTATCTATGGAGGAGCCTTCGATCATTTTGATATGCTTGAACATAGGATGCTTCTCTATTTCAACTCTGTTATATGCGCGAATATCAATATCAATGCCTAGTACCATACCGTCATTGCCGAGTAACTCCAGCATAGACGCATAAAAAATGAGTGATCCACCATGCGCGATACCCGTTTCAATGATTAATTGTGGCTTGATCTTCCAAATGATCTCCTGCATTACAATCATATCCTGCGGGAACTGGATAATGGGACGACCCATCCACTCAAAATTGTAGGTATATTTATAGCGTGCTGTATCACAAATCCATTTGAGGGTAAGCGCAGAAATATTTGTGTCCTGCGTCATCTTAGAAATTTCAGCTTGCTGCTCTTGTTTAAATTTTTCGATTTCCGTGGAAGCCATCACATCACCTCAGCTAATAATTTTTCCATCTGTGTAAGTTGGTGGGGCAACTTTTATTAGTTTTGCAGGGTTACCAACGACAGTCGCATAATCTGGAACATCTTTTATCACTACCGAACCAGCGCCAATTGTGCACCACTTACCTACTTTAAGGCGAGGAATAATGGTCGCATTCGTCCCAATAAACGTTCCATCCCCAATTTCGACTTTTCCCGAAATGCTTACAGCATGCGCAATAAAGACGGAGTTTCCAATAATGGATTCGTGCGAAACAAACGCGCCGATGTGAATACTAGTATTATCGCAAATCCTAGCATCGGCTTGAATAATTACGTTCTCTTGAATATAGTTACCAACACCTAATTTTGTCATTGTCAAATCCACAGATGGATGGATTAGATTCGTAAATCTACAACCCCTTTTTGCCATTTGCAATGATGTTTCATACCGTGTTTTTGTGCTTCCTGTGATTAGATTAACAAAATAAATATCTTGTATTGGCAAAATATCCAGCGCTTCAAATCCACCAAAAACTTCGAAACCACAAAATTGCGTACCTTTCTTGACTGGGTCGTTATCTATAAATCCCAGTACTTCAAAGTTAGGATTGACACGTTTGACCGCAAGGATCACCCTGGCGGTTTCTGGATTTTTCGCGCCCAATAATACAACTTTCATAGATTGCTCCATAGATCAAGTTTTAGCTCATTAAATATATGGAAAATTTGCGTCCCGGTCCGAAACATATTCAACAGACAATACCCACTTCACATTAAATATCGGATCATCCCATCGCACACCGCGCGCACATTCCGGATGATAAAATTCGCTCATCTGGTAAAAAACTTCAGTATTATCCATCAGAGATTGAAAGCCATGCGCAAAATCTTCGGGCACGTATAAGGCCCTGCGATTCTCGGCAGTCAATTCCACAGAAACCCACTGCTTGAAGGTGGGCGAATCGGGCTGCAGGTCAATAATTACATCATATATCGCCCCCATCGTGCAACGCACCAACTTGGCTTCTGCAAACGGCGCGACCTGATAATGCATCCCACGCAATACGCCTCGTTTTTTATTGAATGAAATATTACATTGAACCAGGTTGGGATTCAGCCCATGATTCTTGAATTCGTCTTCGCACCAAGCGCGCGTAAAAAATCCGCGCTCGTCCTCGCTGGGCTCAATATCTATGATAAATGCGCCTTTTAACTTTGTTTCTGTAAATATCATGCTCAAATCACTTGTAATTTTGGAATGGGGATAATGAACCTACCGCCGCGCTTTCTGTATTCCACTTGTTGCGCGAGAATTTCTTCTGCAAAATTCCAGGTTAGCAGCAATACATAAGCAGGCTGGGTTTCCAATAATTTTTCGGGCGCGTAAATGGGCAGATGTGTGCCGGGTGTGAATTTACCTTGCTTGAAGGTACTGCGATCTGCCACATAATCCAATACCCCTGCGCCAATACCATAGTAATTCAAAAACGTTGCGCTTTTGGCAGAAGCACCATACACCGCAATATGGTTTCCATCCGCCTTGATCTCTTTCAAAAGCGATAAAAGTTCAACACGCAAAATTTCAACCTTCTCACTAAAATTTTGGTAAAACGTGAATTGGCCAACGCCCCAATCCGCCTCTTCCTTCAACAGCGCTTCGACGCGCGCTTTACCATCTTTCTCCAGTGAGCGGGGCCCATCTGTTCGTTGGAAATAAACCCGCAGGGAACCGCCATGTACAGGCAGGCGTTCCACATCCACAAGTGTTAAACCGTGTTGTACAAACAGATTTTGGAACGAAGTAGCCGAGTAATAACACAAATGCTCGTGATAGATGGAATCAAATTCAACGCCGTCAATCATATCCTTGACGTAATGATTTTCGATCACCGCCACGCCATCGGGTTTCAGTAAAATGGATATACCTTTGACGACGCCGTGTAGATCCGCCACATGTGCGATGACGTTATTGGCATGGATGACGTCCGCCGCTTCATTGCACCCACGGAGTTGCTCGGCGAGCGCAACGCTGAAGAACTCATTGATCGTAGGGATGCCGCGCTCCTCAGTCACGTGCGCTATATTGATAGCTGGCTCGATACCCAGAACATTAATCCCCTTTTCTTTGTAGTTTTTCAGTAAATAGCCGTCATTGCTAGCAACTTCCACGACAAGACTATTCGTGTTTAAATTACAAAACGCAATTAACCGTTCAGAAATTGCAAACGCATTTTGTAACACTGTATCCGAGAACGACGAAAAATACAAATACTCGCGAAATAATTTTTCAGGCGCAACGGTCTCGGTGATCTGCACCAAGGTGCAATGTGGGCAGAAAACCAGGTCGAGAGGGAAAGTTTCCTCGGGCAGAGTTAACTGTCCCTGATTAAGAAGCGCGTTTGCGAGTGGCATGCATCCTAAAGATAGCACAGAAAGAAGATCCATATTTCCACAGGATCGACAGGCGGACATTATTTCACTCCAAAATAATCTTTATACCACTCTACGGTTTGCTCCAACCCTTGCTCTAAATCAAAAAATGGCTTCCAGCCTAATTGGGTGCGCGCTTTTTCCGCACTCAGGTATTGATGAAGTATCTCATTGCTCACTTCATTACGAATATCGACTTGCAAATTACTTCCCATCAATGAGAGTATCTTTTCCACGATTTGGCTAACCGTCATTTGTATCTCATTGGAAAAATTAAACGCTTCTCCCTTGAGAGTGGGATTTTTTGCCAAATACTCTGCCAAGTGCATGTTTGCTGCCGCGCCATCTTCCACGTAAAAATAATCACGCACGTATTTTCCATCGGAACGAATGACAGGATTATGTCCGCGTAAAATTGAACGGATAGTACCTGGAATTATCCGGTTCCAGTTAAAATCTCCGCCACCATAAAAATTTCCACAACGCGTAATGGTAACGGGCAGGTTATAACTTACCGCGTAAGTGTGCGCAATTAAATCAGCACAGGATTTACTGACATCATAAGGATGCAGACCTCGTAGCGGAGTTTCTTCACTATACGGCAATTTTTCCTGGTCGCCATACGCTTTATCAGATGAAGCTATAACAATCTGTTTCACCTTTGGACTACGGCGACACGCTTCCATGAGTTTCCACGTTCCTGCAACATTCGATTCGAAAGTCGAAATGGGGTTGCGATTGGCAATTGTCACGATTGTCTGCGCAGCAAGATGAAACACAGTGTCAATTTCAAATTCACCCATTGCGCGTTCGAGTATATCGCGGTCACGAACATCTCCGCGCACAACCTTCACCCGTTCGATCCAACCAGAGCGTACGAGTTCACTTTGCGGCACCCAATCACGAACGAGGCAGATCACGTCTGCGCCTGACGCCACCAGTCGCCGCACAAGCCACGAGCCTACCAAACCCGTTGCACCTGTTACAAAGGTCGGGCGGTCAAACCAAAAGGAAGATTTCGTCATGCCCACATCATCCACGGTGCGTTACCTTCCTGCCACAGACTTTCGAGTTGACGTTTATCGCGCAACGTGTCCATACATTGCCAGAAACCATCATGCCGGTAAGCAGCAAGTTGTCCCGCCTGAGCCAGTTGCTCTAATACTTGCGCCTCCAAATTTGTAGCGTCAGAGGGAATATAGTCAAATATCTTTGGATCCATTACCATAAATCCGCCGTTGATCCAACCTTCTCCAATCTGCGGTTTTTCAGTGAATTGCGAGATTAAATCGCCATCAAAGATCAATCCGCCAAATCGGGCAGGCGGGCGTACGGCTGTGAGAGTAACAATTCGATTATGTTTTTTATGCAAGGAAAGAAGGTCATCCAAATTTACATTCGCAACACCATCGCCATATGTCAGCATAAAAGGCTCGTTATCAAGATGATCGCGCAACCTGGCAATTCGCCCGCCTGTGCTACTTTCCAATCCCGTATCTACCAGATGAATGATCCAATCTTCGCTTATACGATTATTGATCGTTACCTTGCCGGAACGCATGTCAATACTGAAACTGTCTTGCAGAGCAGTACGCTCCAGAAAAAAACGTTTGATTACATCGCCTTTATAGCCAAGCGCAACAACGAACTCCTTAAAACCATAAGATGCATAGTATTTCATTATATGCCATAGAATTGGGCGTTCCCCAATTTCTACCATCGGTTTTGGTTTTACTTCGGTTTCTTCAGCCAGACGTGTTCCTAAACCGCCCGCAAGAATGGCAACTTTCATAAAGTCAAATCCTCTCAACAGTAGATGGTCTGACTATCAGACTTCACGAAAAGTATTCGTAGTGGTGACTATCGTCGCTTTTTCCTCATATAAATAAAGTCATTACTACATTTTCGTGATCTACGAATTATACATGAGTCAAAACCCGCGACCCGTTCCAGCGAATCGTGGGTTTATTACATTAGTAATCTCCAGTGATTAAATCTTTTTTCTCGTCGAACGTGGAGGAGCCAATTCCTTCCATGATTCATCCTTTCAATCAAGAAGCCAGGAAAAAAATCAATATTGACCTACCATGGTCAAATTATACTCACTATTCAAACCGCGAGTTGCTTACCTGCCAGTTAGTAACTCTATTGAAATGAAAGAAAAAAATTGCTCCTGATTTAATCAGAAGCAATTTTGTAAGGAAAGGAACTGCCTACTTCATCTCGGGCGCATCTGCCTTAGAGCGCATGATCGCCCAGACTAAACCTCCAAGGAGTACTAGTACAATAACCCAACCACCAAAACCCAAAGTCTTATAAGTCACAATAATGGGGGCCACAATTAGCGCCACCAGGTTGACTACTTTGATCATCGGGTTCAGTGCAGGGCCGGCAGTATCTTTGAAAGGATCACCGACTGTATCGCCTACTACGCCAGCTTTGTGCCGTTCTGATCCTTTACCGGTATTTTTCTCAGGATCAGCGGGTTCATCCTCGATGGCTTTCTTCGCGTTGTCCCAGGCACCACCGGCGTTGTTCATATAAACCGCCAGCAACTGTCCAGACAGGATGATACCAGCCAGAAAACCTCCCAGGGCTTCTACTTGTAAAACCATGCCAACGATTATCGGGGTCAACACTCCAATAAGGGCCAACGGAACCAACTCTTTCTGAGCGGCTTCAGTTGAAATGGATATCGCTTTGCGATAGTCTGGTTCTATCTTGCCTTCCAATACGCCAGCATGGAATTGACGACGTACTTCTTGTATGATCAAAGAAGCTGCACGACTGACTGCCCGAATAGCAAAGGAAGAGAACAGCCACGGTACTGCACCACCGATCAGCATGCCCACAAACACTTGGGGCATTGATACGCGAATACCATTAGCCAGAGCAGTTGGATCTACGCGGCCTACATCCGTAATGAAGGACCCAAACAGTGAAACTGCAGCAATCACTGCTGAACCAATTGCTATTCCTTTTGTTATTGCCTTAGTGGTATTGCCCACTGCGTCAAGGTCGGTCATGATCTTTTGCGCGGTAACAGTTTCATCATCCGTTTGATCGGTCCAGGACATCTCGCCGATACCGGCAGCATTATCTGCGATTGGGCCGAAGGAATCCATAGCTACATTGTTTCCCGTCAATGTCAACATACCGATACCTGTCATTGCCACACCATACAACACATACGTGAATTGCTCAACCGGGTCAGCTGAGACACCGCTGTAGATTACGATGGATGCAAAGATCGTCGCAGCGATGACGATAATGGACCATACCGATGACTCGAAGCCTACAGAGGTACCTGAGAGAATAAGGGTAGCAGGACCAGTATCTGCCGATTTTTTGATTTCCTGGACTGGAGCAAAGTGAAAACCAGTGAAATAATCGGTCAAACGATCAATCACAATCGCCAGCAACACGCCAACCGCAGTAGTCGCAAACGGTCGCCACCAACCACCAGGAACATCAGCCATGTAAATTATGGCCACAATCAGGAACATAACCGTCGATATTGCCGCCGAAGACAAGAAACCTCTGAAAATGGCCTTCATGGCATCTCCGCCTTTATCCGGGTCACTCTTGACCAAATACGTTCCAATAATAGAAGCCAGCACACCTATTCCGCGCACCAAAAGCGGATAGACAATCCACTCAAGGTTGCCTGTGATCGTAAACAAGGCGACACCCAGAATTAAGCTGGAGACTATTGTTACTTCATAGGACTCAAAGATATCTGCCGCCATACCGGCGCAGTCACCGACGTTATCGCCGACCAGATCCGCTATCACGGCCGGATTTCTCGGATCGTCCTCAGGGATACCTGCTTCCACCTTACCGACCAGATCCGCTCCAACATCAGCGGCTTTGGTAAAGATACCGCCACCGACACGCATGAACAGTGCTAGCAAGGTACCGCCAAAACCAAAACCGAGCAACGCATCTGGTGCAGCAATACCAAAAATCATGAATATGACCGTTCCACCGAAAAGGCCCAGACCATCGGTTAACATACCGGTGATGGTACCCGTGCGATAGGCAATTCGTAGCGCATCGCCAAAAGAACGACGTGCCGCTGAGGCCACACGAACGTTCCCCTGTACTGCCATGCGCATGCCAATCTGGCCAACTGTGAGTGAGAAGCCTGCCCCGAGGACAAAGGCCAAAGCACGCCCAAGACCAATCCAAAGGCGTACAGTTTGTTGTTCAGTAGCGCTCAAATCATGCCCACACGCAGCGGCGGTGCTTATAGTTTCATCCTTGAATGCCAAGCAGTACCATTCCGAGGCTTCAGGTGTTGGGGGCACGATATATACCGACGCAAACAATGCTATCGTTAGGACAACGATTACTGGCAAGATAGATCTGAGCTGCCGTTTCAGGTAAGCATCCGCGCCATCTCGAATAGCCTCCCATACCTTCTGCATTTTTTCATCCCCTTTGTCCTCGCGCAAAATTTGCGAGCGGAGAAGAATTGCATATAGCAACCCAAGGATCGCAGCCCCTAGAACAGACCAAATTGCAATTGTCTCAAAGGCGTCAAGACCGTACATTTATATATTCCTCCCGCGTATAAATGAAATTTAGGCGAGTTCCGCCTAATACACGCAGACAGCATTTTACAAGGCATGAAAGAATGTGTCAAGAAGTGTGTCATTGAAATGATGGAGCATAATCACGTTGACAGTAAAATCCAATTCTGATAATATATGTCAAGTTTGCACACTAAGGAGATCCAATATGCCTGAAAAAGTTAGCACGCAAGGAATTTCGTTGAGTCCCACAGCAGCGCAAGCCGTGCAAAACATCATGGCTGAAAAAAATCTTAAAGGCTTCGCCCTACGTGTTTACGTCGCAGGCGGCGGATGCTGTGGTGCACAATTTGGGATGGCCCTTGATGACAACATCCGAGAGGTAGATGCAACCTTTGAAACAGATGGTGTCAAAGTGGTAGTTGACGAGGTTTCAATTGATCATTTGCGTGGAGCAAGTATCGATTATATTGATGACCCCGAACGCGGCGCTGGGTTTACTGTCAACAACCCCAACGCCATGCCCTTCAACCCCAGTGGAGATGCAAGTGAGTGCGGGGGCTCATGCGCTTGCAATAACTAGCGAATCCCTTTTTTTTACAAGAATAACTTGAAAGTGGCCGGGCAATCCGGCCTTTTTTATCTTCCCCTGAGGAACGATATCAAAACCCCCATCCCACCTATAAATCCCAAACTGAATATCAACAATCCAGCAGGGATTCGGTTTGTTTGGTTTTCGATCTGATCTTCAAAAGACGGGTGCTCAATTTGGGCTGGGGGAGTAAAGGTAGGTAACCGGGTTGGTGTTTCCGGAGCAATGAACGCTGCAGCCAGTGTGGGGTCAATTGTAGGTGTTGAAAATGGAGTCGGTGTGGGGGGCGCCTCGACAGTGGGTAGTCGTGAACCGGGTGAAATACGAACATAAGGTGCATATATCCAGGCTTTTGACCCGAGGATTCCCGGGTAAAAAACCTGAATCCAATCCGGATCACTGCCGCGACCCATAGCGGGCACGCTTTGTCCAGCCAATAATACGCCCACTGCCGGGTACAAATATGTGCTTGGCCCGGCATACACATCCACCTGGACAAGGTCAGCGTAGACTGTCACAACTGGCCCAGATTTGGTTCCCGTAACGGTTGGAACTGAACCGGTAGGTTGCTGCGCAAATACTCCTTCCTTTACAGGTGCAACCATCAAGATAACCGCAAAAGTAGCTATAAACAATAATCCAGCAGAAGTTTTCACCCATCGTAACATCTTATAAATAATGATTGATTAGCGTCGACGTAAGGTGGAAATATAATATCCAATCACGCCCGGAATCCCCAACCCAAGCACTGCGATCCCCATAGGAAAAGTCTCATCTGTTTTATCTGCTGTAGGGGATTCAGTAAATTGAGGGATCTCTAATGGTGGTGGAGGTGTAAATGTTGGCATCCTCGTTGCTGTTGGCTCGAATACATATGCTGCAGCCAGGGTTGGATCGATGGTTGCCGTGATGCGCGGAGTAGCAGTTGGCGGAGGTTCAACTACTTGTAAGTTACCCGCCGAGATCGAAATGAGGGATGTGTGAACCCAGGCTACTCCCCCTGGGCCAGCAGGATACACAATTTGTACCCAATCTCTGCCCGGTGATACTCCAAGAGCTTTTGCGGTTTCTCCAGGTTGCATATTTCCAATAATGTCGTACAGCACAGTGCTGGGACCATTGCGAATGTTAATTTGCTCGGTATATATAATGGTGATAAAGACCTTGGACGAATCTGGTGTCGGCTCCTGGGCCAATACCAAGGTCCGAATTGAGGCGCTGGCAAACACTGATGCAGTTGCTGCCAATAACACAATCCAAAATGTTGTAAGGAAACAATTTCTATTTTTCTTCATATCAATCCTGATGAATTCCGCGAACGCGATTATAATCGAAAACATGGAAAGACGAATTTTTCACGGAATATTATCTCCATCAGACATAGCCCAGGCACTATTGGCTGAATTTAACCGTAGAAATATCCGGGCACAAGTAATTGGAAGGGGAGCTAAGCTGGCTGTTCAAATCGGGACCAGACCTGGCTCGATGTCTGGTGGACAAACAGCCATTGCTGTTACTATCCAAAAAATGGAAGACGGGATTATGGTTGAGCTCGGACAACAGGCCTGGCTTGGTGTAGCAGCAAGTCTTGGTCAGACTGCTTTATCCCTATTTCGGAATCCTGTTAGCTTAATTGGTAGATTAGATGATCTTGCCCAGGACATCGAAAACTTGCAACTGAGCGAAAATATTTGGGAGATAATTGCTCGTACGGCCGCTAGCGCCGGCGCTGCACACCAGCTCTCTGACCGCATGAGCAGGCTAACTTGTGAATTTTGCGGAACAGCAAATCCCTACGGAGAGCCAAGTTGCATTGCCTGTGGAGCTCCCCTCGGTGAGACCTATCCGGTGAGTTGTAAGAATTGTGGATTTGTCGTACTAAGAGATGAAAGCGATTGCCCAAATTGTGGAATTAAGCTTTAGAAAATTACAATAGACTAGACATATTTGGACTAATAGGTCTTGAATTATACTAATGTCTCCTCTATAATAAAGAACTATCTATAATAAAAGAACTAAATAGAAAGCTTTTAGTGGAAGAGCATGCTATGAATGTAAACCTTGAACAACTTGAAGCGCGGTTAAAAGCTCTGATCGAAGTTAGGCTGGTGAGCACGCTTCCTGGATTTCAAGTAGAAGATCTGGTCGTACAGAAACTCGCAGATTCTTTGAAAAACAATATTGAAGTAAGTGAAGACGGTACAAAGAATCTACCTAATGTATTTACTCTTGTTGTCCATCCAAAATCTGCTGAGCGCTGGCATGATTCCAAATTTATAAATGCCATGATTAATTCGCTCACGATTGTGGCAGAAGAAGCAGGGTTGACTTTCACAGTACCACCTACTATATCGATCGTAGAAAATTCAGAGCAATCAGAAGACCAAATTGCGGTGTTGGCTTCACGACAACTGGAATCAGAAGAAGAAAATACACAGGGATTAACTCCTACGACCGATTCTCCTGCTTCGAAGTCTGATGAAACCCCAGTTCCGAGAGACGCCTTTTTAATTATTGACGGAGTTAAGGTGTTCCCACTTACCGAAACTGTTATAAACATTGGACGCAGACTAGATAACCAGCTTGTGATTGATGATCCGCGCATCTCACGTAATCATGCTCAACTACGCGCTATTAATAGGCGTTACATCATTTTTGATTTAAACTCCACTGGCGGTACGTTCGTGAATGCGCAACGCACCAGTCAATCTGTGTTGTACCCAGGTGATGTGATCTCGCTGGCAGGGGTACCCTTAGTCTTTGGGCAAGATAACCCGCCTACTCGCAGAGATCTGGCCAAAACTGATCCGCTTTTTCCTGCTTCACTAGACCGCCCAACAGCATTCTTCCGAGATACCGGAGAATTTGACAACAAAGATAAAAATCAAGAATGAGCGCCCCTATTGTTCTGGTTTTGCGCTTATTACTTGCTGCCGCCTTGTATGCATTTCTTGGGTGGGCGTTACTAACTCTCTGGCGGGATTCGCGCATCCAAGGAGCTTTACTAGCTGCACGAAAAACTCCTGGCATTAATTTAAACATCGTAATGAACGACCAAGATCCCCTTCTGCGTTTTTTCAGTCAGTCAGAAATTCTACTGGGACGCGACCCTCATTGCGACGTCCCCCTATTACACGCCACTATTTCCGTTCGTCACGCTCGCCTATCTTTCCACCATGGACAGTGGTGGCTCGAGGATCTTAATTCAACAAATGGCACGCGCCTAAATGGTGATGAAGTTTCTATTCCAACCGTTGTCATTAACGGCGACATGGTAGAATGCGGCAAGGCTGCGATTACCATCAGCCTTGGTGTCGACCCCTCTACGCCTCCAACCCTACGTATTCCAAAACCCGGAGATCAAAAATATCAAAAATGAGCGAAAAAGTCAACTTGGCCATCATCGGCGGCTCCGGCTTGTATAATATGCCCGGACTAATAAATACCCAAGAGCATCATGTAACCACGCCCTTTGGTAAACCGAGCTCACCCATCATCATCGGAGAGCTTGAAGGCCGGAAAATCGCATTTTTAGCCCGGCACGGGATTGGACACCACATCACACCGAGTGAAGTTAATTATCGCGCCAATATTTACGCACTGAAAGAGTTGGGAGTTGAGCGTGTGGTCAGTATTTCCGCCTGTGGTTCATTACGAGAAGACTATGGCCCCGGTCATATAGTTATTCCCGATCAAATTTACGACAACACTCATGGCAGAAAGCGTACTTTTTTTGGTGAGGGACTTGTTGTTCATATCAGCGTTGCAGATCCATTCTGCGAGGATCTTTCAAATGAAGTTGAAAATGCCACCCATGAAACTGGGGCGACCGTTCACACTGGAGGCTCATTCATCACCATTGAGGGACCACGCTTTTCCACCAAAGCCGAATCACATTCTTATCGCTCTTGGGGTATGTCAATTATCGGCATGACTGCATCTCCCGAAGCCTTTTTAGCGCGCGAAGCGGAGCTTTGTTACGCAACCATGGCACATGTTACAGATTACGACGTCTGGCATGTCAGTGAAGCGCCTGTAACAGTTGAAATGGTCATTGAAACACTCAATAAAAATGCATTGGTTGCCCAAGAGGCAATTCAAAATCTGGCCAGAAACATTTCGGACGATGGAAGTTGTGAATGTAAAAACGCCTTGTCCACTTCCCTTATCACACGTAAAGATATCATACCCAAGGAAACTCTCAAAAAAGTTGATCTCCTGATCAAGAAATACTACAAATAAAGGCGATTACTATCTCCTTTCCCGCTTGAAAGCGGCCGTAAAATGAGGGACCGTAACAAAGACGCACTTCTAAAACTGGCAGGTTTATTCCTGTTCTTTTTTGCCATCATTCTCAGCGCCTCGCCAGCGGTACGAGAACGCACATGGGATGTGGATTTTCTATGGGAGCATTGGATCGGTTTAATTGCCTGGGCAATCATCTTCATCTATGCCCACAAGGCCACTTCACGATACTTCCCAGATCGGGATCCATATCTATTACCCATCGCTGCCCTGCTAACCGGTTGGGGTATATTGACCATTTGGAGACTGACGCCCACTTTTGGATTGCGACAAACCATTTGGATGTCGATCATAGTAGGACTATTTGCGTTCATCCAGCGCTTCTCACTCGATCTCGAAATTGTTCGACGGTACAAATACGTAATACTAACCGGCGGCCTGCTTCTCACTTCCCTGACCCTCATCTTCGGCAGCAACCCCGCAGGGACCGGTCCCCGTTTGTGGCTGGGTTGCTGCGGAATCTACTTGCAACCATCTGAACCGCTGAAGCTGTTATTGGTTGGATACCTGGCCGCTTATCTCGCTGACCGTCTACCGGCTCGAGATCGGCTTGTTCCACTACTCTTCCCAACTCTTTTTGTTACCGGACTAGCCTTACTGCTCCTGCTCGTCCAACGTGATCTTGGGACAGCCTTTATCTTCATCCTTTTGTACGCTACTATCGTCTATCTGGCCCTGGGACGAAAACGTATATTGCTTATCAGCGTTGGAATGTTAATTCTGGCTGGGTTGAGTGGCTACTTTCTAATAGGGCTGATCCAAATCCGTGTCGATGCCTGGCTCAATCCCTGGCTTGACCCTAGTGGGCGTTCTTATCAAATTATTCAGTCCTTGCTGGCCATTGCCAATGGAGGCATCTTCGGGCGTGGACCCGGCCTGGGCAGCCCCTCGCTAGTTCCTATATCCCATTCAGATTTTATCTTCACCGCCATCGCCGAGGAATCTGGCCTGGTTGG
>CAZCPP010000021.1:0-22047 GCA_964500655.1 uncultured Anaerolineaceae bacterium
GGAGAATCCTTGTCGATCAACTATTCATTTGTTAAAGTGTCCGGTAGCTAGATATTATATTTGACATTTTTTAAGAAAAAGTTACGTATTCTTTATACTTTTTGAGTAAAATCATATGAACAGTATCTATTTTGCCCAAAGGGCGTCTCAAAATATGACAGCCAATACATCCGCAGAGAAAGAACTGCTTAAAGCTGTGCTGCGCTTTGACCGAAAAGCCCTGGCACAGATCTATGATTTGTATAGCCCGGAACTTTATAGGTATGCAGCCCGCTTTCTCGGCGATCCATCCGCGGCCGAAGATTGTGTTGCAGAGACATTCAGCCGTTTTCTAAAAGCCATTCGTGCAAAGCGTGGACCAAAAAATTATCTAAAAGCTTATCTGTATCGTATCGCCCATAATTGGATCGTGGATTATTATCGACGCGTACCTGATGTATCTGAGCTAAAAGACACTTTTCCTGATTTGGACAATATACCTGAACAAGAGGTCAGCCTTAAAATACGACAAGCACAGGTACGCAAAGCAATTCAACAACTAACACCAGACCAACAACGAGTTATTACACTCAAGTACCTGGAAGGTTGGAAGAACAAAGAGATTGCCCAAGCTGTCAAGAAACCTGTTGGCGCTGTGAAGTCACTGCAACACCGTGCCCTCACACGTCTTAAAAAGTATTTAGAAAGCAAAGAGAGATCATCATGACCGATCAAACTCCTGACCAGAAGATCGAACACAGACTTGAAGAACTCAAGGAAGTTCCGTTGCGCAATCCACAGCAAGCAACCCGTGGACGTAAAAGCTTCCTGAGCGAAGCAGCAAAATATCGGCAAGCCGTATCTCTTCCAATATATATGCGTCAAAAGAAGTGGACATTCCTCGTAAACCGAAAGGAGAGATTCGCAATGAACGCATTGGTTTCACTTATTCTGGCTGGCGCTTTGATTTTTGGTGGTGGCGCCACTGCAGTGGCCGCACAGGACGATCTGCCCAACCAACCGCTCTATCCGGTCAAATTAATGACGGAGAATGCCACACTGGCATTGACAGGGGATCCGCAACTGCAGGCCAATTTATTGATGAACATGGCACAGACACGTGTGGAAGAGATGGCTGGCCTTGCGGAACAGGGCATTCCTGCGCCCGCTCAGGTACAGGAACGATTGCAACAGCAAATTCAGCAAATCTTGATGCTTGCTACCGACATGGACGATACTGCCCTCACTCAGACGCTTATGCAACTGCGCGAGCATTTACAAACGCAAGAACGCATTATGATCCAATTGCAAACACATGCAACCGCAGAAACGGAACCTTTGCTCACACAAACTCGTCAGATGCTGCAAAATCGCTTGCAACTGGTGGCCGATGGTTTGGCTGATCCGCAAGGTTTCCGCTATATGATGACCAATCGAAAACAATATGGCCAGGATGATGCCATTCCTGAACCCAACCAACAAGGCGAGCCAGGCTTTCATCAAAACGATCAGAGTGGGCAACCACCAGCCGATCCCGGCAGTGGAAATGGCGCCGGTCAAGGTAATGGCACACCTGGCGACCAAAACCCCGACAACATGCAGAACGGTAATGGAGGTATCGGCTCAGGCAATGGAGACCCCGGTGGCCAATATCCGGACAACTCACAAGGTGGTAATGGCGGGAACGGCTCTGGAGGACATAAATAGAAGCACACGTTGTATCACAAGCAATGAAAAAAATCCCCGCGATCGTGCGGGGGTTAACATAAAAGTGACATAATGATAATAATAATAATAAAGTGATACGCTGAAAAAGTTTTCGAACTCTTCAAAATCCCTATCCTTGCTCCAAGCAACGGCGTATTACGGGATTTTGCCCCTGCGGAGATGGATTTCGGTGAAGCGGAATCCATAGCAAGCTTAGGGGTATTTCTCAAGCACATAAATCAGAATAGTTTGCTGTTCGCTGAATAGCTGCTGGTCATGTCCGATACAAACCAGGAGGAAAAAAGAATGCAAAGCAACAAACCTTGGGAATTCTTGTTTTCATCTTAGGTATAGCTCTATCATGTCGCGGTTCGGAACAAATAATTAGAACCAACATTTACCTTACAGCAACGATGAAGCCGACAGTAGTGCCTCCAACACCCACTAAATCAGGTCCTGAGGAGATATCTTGGAGTGATGCCTAAACATATATTGGCTCTATTGTAAAGATCTGTGGAGGGGCCGTCACAGTGATGTTCCTCTTAGATGGAGTACGGTTGTAAACCTTGGGAAAACTCCTAATAAGAGTGGCGTCATCGTTGTGATTAAGGATTCAACTCTGTTTCCGGGAGAAGAATTAAGAAGCCTATAGGGCGAGATTTTCTGCGTAACTGGCGAAGTCGTTCAAGAAGATACCAATGTTAGTATTTTCGTCACAGACCCAGCATAGATCGAGTCGAATCTATTATCTACATCCAGTAGCCCTGTTAGCCCAATTTTCCGCGATGATTTCACGGAAAATCTCCAAGCGAGCTGGGAATGGCAGAGTGAAAATTCATCCCGCTGGGAAATAACCCCAAATGGCTGGTTGCAGATTGTTGGCGAAGATGCTTCATTACTGGCTAATGGCACCCAAAACAATCTGGTTTGCAAGAATGCGCCCGATGGCGATTTCCAGATCACAGTCCATTTATCTGCAGATCCGACAGAGGATTTTCAGCAAGCCACACACTATCTATTCCAGGATGGTGATAATTATATCGCCATAAATCGTGGGTATTGCAGCTCGTGTGATGCTGGCGGCAGTGGTATTTATTTGGAATACAAATTTGTAGGTAGTTGGGGAGCAGAAGAGACCAAAAAAGCCAATGATACAGATGTGTTTCTCCGTCTAGTCAATGAGGAGAAAGCCATCACAGGATATTATGCCTTTGAGGCGGGAGAGTGGCAGCGAATTGAGGAAACAGGGAATTATCTTGAAAATTTCAAGGTCTGTCTTGGTGTATCTAATGTGGATTCGGCCGAAATAAATGCTGATCTTATTGGTAAGTTCAATTACATTGAGATTTCTCGGCCTTAAATAATCCAATTAGCAACCAGGTCAGCAAGGGTAGGACTCGAATCAACTATTCTAGGGTTTAAGTTGAAATTCTAAATTGGAGATCTTTAATGCAAAAAAGGCACAAAAAGTGCCTTTTTTATGAGTGGGGGGCGAATCGAACCACGGTTTCCGGGTTTCACCGCGCCGCACCGTGATCTGTGCGGTGTGAGTATAGCTGTTGGTTCCGCTTGAATTCACGAACAAATTCGCCTACTTTCAGGTTTACGGTTCTGAATAACTCGGCAAACCGCAATGGCAAACTACTAAGTTAGGTTGGCATTATACTATTTGCGGCATTTGCTAGAAAATAGTATGAGTTTTCTTTCAATTGGGGTACCAGGGCTGGTTTCTTGAATGAACACTCGCCCTTGCAAAGCGTGGTTCAGGCCTCCACTCGATAGTTACGCATCATGCCCATCCCGCCGCCTGCCTGGTTGGTGAACTTCCATATTTCCAAATCACCCAGCTTGACAACTTCGTCACGTGCAATATCTTGCATATCGAAGGTGCGTCCGTTGATCGTCCAACGCATGCCCATACCCATCGCCATGATGAAATCACGCGGTGAGCGGCGGTTGATTGCATCAGCCTCGCTGTATCCAGTGATTGTTGATAGATTTTTTGGAAGTTCTTCCAGCACACTCTCTTCCCGCTCGACTTGGATGTTCAGCACTGGGAAGGCAACACCATCAGGGGCCGAGGAAGGTAGGTTGACTAGACTTACCTGTTCACACACAACGCGGTCGCTGAAATCTATCCTTAATTCAAGCCGCTGGGCCGGGGCCAGGGTGATGTACGGCAGTGGTTGTATTACCACTCAAGGTCACAATGGCTTGCCAAAGGGGAATTAAGGTCTGCGCCTGCTCTGCTGTAATAGCCGTTGGGCTAGCATCCATTTTCAGTCAGATTAATTCCTTTCAGGAATAAGATCAGGCTTAGTTAGCCAATCCTTCGAGATAGCTGATCAACGCATTGAGCAGAGCAGTTGAAACGCCGTTACCGCTGTTCGAACCAGATGTGACACCTTCTGCAGCTTGTTTGGTAGCGCGCGCTTCAGGGGACATACCGCTTCCGCCTCCACCGCCGCCTTGGCCTGTCCCCGCTTGCCCAGAGCCACTTCCTATTGACGTACCGCTGGCTGCGGCCCAGGACTGAATATCAGCGGAGATCAGCTTCATTTCGCGGATGGCAGCTAGTTGGTCCGGTGTGAGCGAGGCTTCAATCTGTCCTAACAGAGCATTCACTTCCGCTTGAGCGCTATTACCGCTACGCGTCATATTGAACAGCCCTTGCCAGAATGGAAGCATGCTTTTGGCCTGTTCCGGCGTGATGGGTGTATTCGTCTCAGCTAGTTTTAGCGAGCCAAGGTTGAGTTGTAAGCGGGCCGAGAGCGCGTCATCATAGCTGGTGTCCATGTTTGGGCTTACATAAGCTTCAGTACTTATATTCACAGACGGTGCTGTTTCAATATTTGTATCATTTGCATCCACGGACGATTCTGTTTCAGTAGATGTGCCGCAGGCAGTCAATGCCAGCGAAAGAATAAGTATGGGGAGTAAAATGTTTTTCATAGGTTCCTCTTAGAGTTTTATTTTGTTTGATAGATAGGGCTATTCCCTGCGTAAAGCTTCGATCGGATCAAGTTTTGCAGCACGAATAGCGGGATAGTAGCCGAAAAAGATGCCAACGATGGCCGCCGCGCTAAAAGCCAGCGGAATAGATAGCGGCACAATTTCTGTACGCATTGCGCCAAACTCACCGAATAGATACGAGCCGCCCACTCCAGCGATGACGCCCACCAAACCTCCAACCAGGCTGAGGATGATGGCTTCGATCAGGAATTGCGTGAGAACATTTGCCGGACGCGCTCCAAGCGCCTGTCGCAAACCGATCTCCCGTGTACGTTCGGTAACAGAGACCAGCATAATATTCATGATTCCGATTCCACCGACAAGGAGCGAGACAGCCGCCACCCAAGCCAACAGATCACGAAAAGCAGCAGTCGTGGCTTCCTGCGTGGCAATAATATCCTGCTGGGTTTGCACTGTGAAATTAGGTTGAGCAATATCCACATCGTGGAGTTCTGCCAACAATGCAGTGGTTTGGGAAATTATGCTATCAATTTTGTCTTGGCTTTCGGCTTTTAGATAAATCGTGCGCACTGATTCGGTACGAAGAGGCGATGTGGTCATATATTTCTGAAAAACGACACTAATCGGCATATAAATGCGTCCATCGTAATCCACATCTGCCACAATACCTTTAGATTCCATCACGCCTATTACTGTCAATTTGGTTGAACCAACGGTGACGGTCTGCCCCATAGCGCTTTCTGCACCGAACAAATCTACTGCAATGCCAGCGCCAAGAACAGCAACCTTAGCCTTGCGGTCATCCTCATCCACAGAAAAGTAGCGCCCTTCCCCAATAAAATAATCACGCACATCGGGAAAATCTGCCGTTGTTCCAACAACAGGGATCGCTTCCAGCGTAACGCCCCCAGCGCGAATATTCTGTGCAGCAGGCGATTGTTTTGCAGAGATACCTGTAATGCCCACAACCTGCTCATCAATAGCAAAAGCATCTTCCAGTAACAATGTTTTCCCGGCACCAGGCACACCGCGCATCGGTGAGACAATGATAAGGTTTGTGCCTAAAGAGTTGATTTGATCCGCAATAACAGCTTCAGCGCCCGCACTAACCGCCAGCATGACGATTACCGAGGCAACACCAATAATTACGCCAAGAGTTGTCAGAAAGGAGCGCGCTTTATTGAGCGTCAAGCCTTCCCAGGCTGTTCGGAAAATTTTTCTCAATTTCATAATAAACCTCTTACAGGTGCTTACTCAGGCACGGATTAGACTCACCCCGACCATCAGAAATGATTTGTCCGTCTTTGACACAGATGGTACGCCCAGCATGAGCTGCAATATCTGCTTCATGCGTTACCATGACAACCGTCGCGCCGTCCTCATGCAGTTTATGCAGGATGCCCATGATCTCTACGCTTGATTTTGAATCAAGATTGCCAGTTGGCTCATCCGCCAAAATAAGCGGCGGGGCGTTGACCAGTGCGCGCGCAATAGCAACACGTTGCTGCTGGCCGCCTGAGAGTTCGTTGGGGCGATGATTCAAGCGTTCACCCAACCCAACAGCTTCGAGAGAAGCTGCCGCGCGAGTCTCCACTTCTGCATCGCTTATCTCATCTTCGTTATAGAGCATGGGCAGCATCACATTCGAGAGAGCGCTCAAGCGCGGCAGCAAGTTAAAGGACTGAAAAATGAAGCCTAACTTCTGGTTGCGGACTTCAGCCAGCTCGTTCTTATTTAGCACGCTTACATCGCGTCCGTCAAGGATGTACGAACCAGAGGTTGGGCGGTCGAGGCAGCCCACAATGTTCATCAGGGTGGATTTTCCAGAGCCAGATGGCCCCATAATGGCGACAAACTCGCCGCGCTCGATCTTTGCATCTGCTCCGGCCAAAGCATGAACAGCAGCTTCGCCCATACCGTACGTCTTAGTTAGTTCGTGAATTTCAATTAGCGGTGTATTCATCTTACATACCTTTCAAAACCTGTAATTTTCTCTGGAAGAGAGACTATTGCGTTTCTACAGTACCAGTGCTGATAATATCGCCCACATCCACACCGCTCAGGATCTCAGCATTGGCAAAATCACGCAGACCAACGGTCACGGGGCGCATGAGAAGCTGTCCATCTGACTGAACAACGAAGACAGCATATGAACCAGGAGTGAGCTCGCGCAAAGCCTGCACAGGGACAATCAACGCATCATGGGTTTCCGTCGCGATCACTTCAACATCCACTGTCATACCGGAAAAGATATTTACATCGGTTTCCTGAAGTAAATTTGCCCATGCAACCACAACCGGCATGCCATCTATAGTTTGTAAAGATGGCTCAACAAGAATTATTTTGCCTTCAACGATATTATCCGGATAGGCATCAAAGGTGAGAGAGACGCGCTTGCCAGTGGCAGCCTTTTCAATATCAGTTTCGTCAAGATAGAAACGCACTAACAGGTCGTGCGTGGTAGCAAGCGTAAGAAAGGTGCTTGTGTTCACGGTTTGCCCTTGAACAGCATTCAATGCAATAATGGATCCATCAAAAGGAGCAACCAGACGGGAGCTTTCTAGTGCCAAACGCGCCTGCTCCAATTTTGTCGTTTCAATGCCTAACGCAACCATAGGCGCGTCTAAAGCTTCAGTTCCCGCCTGAACAATGTCGCGTGCAGTCTGGGCATCCAATAACGCCACCTTAGCTGATTCAAGATTGGCGTGGGCCAGAGCCAGATCAGCTTCAGGGATATTGCTGCGCAAGCTCAAGAAGTAATCTTTGCGAGCACGAGCGGTATCTACTACTTCTTGAGCATTATTTTGCTGCTTGTCAGTGGCATTGTTATCCAATGCGGCCAGCGCATCTTCTGCCTGCTCCAATTGAACTTCCCAGTAATAAGCATCTGAGCCTATTAAATATTTCAAGTCGTTAGTCGCTTCATCCAATGCAATCTGCGCATCAACAAAAGCCAACCCAGCCTGTGCTACACCTTCATCTGTAAACAAAGCCTGAAAGTCAGCTTCAGCCTGGATATTATCTTCCAGTCGCGCTAACACTTGCATTGCGTTTACAGAGTCTCCAACTGTTACATTCAATTCATACACCACCCCGGAGGAGCGAAAGGCTAAATCTACTTGTGCAGATGGGACAATGCTACCTGCGCCGTTGGCTGTAATGACCAGGTCACCTGTACGCACTTTGGCAGTTTGTAAAGCTGGCACATCTGTATCGGCAGTTTCCCCAGATGCACGCATGTAATATGCACCGAAAAAAATTACAGCAACCAATACAATTCCGGAAACAATAATAGAAGTACGATTTTTCTTATTGGATTTCATAATTTTCTCCTGTCTTGTAGTTTTCTCATCTTATTCGTGTTTTATAAAGAGAGCTTGGATTATTTGTAAAGAAATTGTGAAGAAATCACTTCCTGCCCGAGAGCGCTAGACAAAGAGTCATCATTAGAAATAACGAGAGACTACCGTATCTGGTAGCCTTTCGTTATTTCTTTTAATAATTAGTTGAAATTAGGGCCGTAAGGTTGCGCTTTTCGGGAAACCCCTGTTCGACATAGTAAGGAGTTACCTTGTCTTTTTCAGGAACGTTATCCCCATTACTATCAACGTGAACGCGACAGACAATCCCGTTGCAAACAGCACCAGGACGCGCAAGTCCAGCGCCAGCGAATCAGGTTCGGATGCTTGGGTCTGCTCCTGCGCCCAGGGCGGACCACCTTGCCCTTGACCACCACCCTGTCCCTGCCCCCCGCCGCCACCTGCGGCTTCAGCGGCCTGATGCTCGGCCATGGCAGTCGCCTGTGCTTCAGCGTCCATCGCGCCCCCATCAGAGATTTGGGTTGGAGCAGGCCCAGGCACAACGCCAGGATCACGTTGTATGGTGGTATCGTTATTCCGCAGCCAGGGCGGGCCGCCTCCTCCGGCTCGAGCGCCTGAACCCATCGGCTGGGCTACTTCGGGCGCGGTTGCTTCCCACTGGCGCATGAAGCCCACAATAGCTTGAATATCAGCTTCGGTCATGCGGTCGCCCCAGGCGGGCATAGCCGTTCCAGGCACACCTAACGTGATGATCTGCTGCATGGCAAGATCGGTGGTTTCCGTCAAGAATGATTTGTAATTGAGCGAGGGCGCGATGGGCTTGCCCTGTCCTAACGGGCCGTGACAGCGCGAGCAGTTGGCGCTGAACAATTCGCCGCCCAGGGCAATGCTCTCAGCAGTGGTTGGGATGGGCACATCTGGGGCGGGAACCGCACCAGATGGCACTTCTTCCCAGCGTTGGATGAGTGTAATCGTTGCAGAAATTTCTTCGGGCGCGAGCACGTTGCTCCAACCTGCCATCAACGTACCAGCATTTCCGTAGGAAATTGTGCGGCTCAGTTCATCGGCGGTTTTGAGGCGCACTTCAGGATCATTAAGGGCGGGGGCAATGCCTGTGCCGAGTCCGTCTGCGCCGTGGCAGGCCACACATTGTGCTGCATAAATTGTGATGGCAGTTTGTAGGGTCGAACCGTCAGGTAGGGATTCGAGCGCTTCAACGAGGGCAGGATCGGGTTCAGTTGTGAACGGAATCAACGGGGCCAGCCCCAAGTTGACGACGCGGTCTCCCGTCTTATACCAATCCCCGGATTGGATCAAGGCCACCAGTTCTCCGATCTGGTAATCGCTGAGCGGACCGCCGTCTTCCTTACTCCAGCCTGGCATGGCGGTGTCGAAACGTCCGCGTGCGATAACCTTGTAAAGTTCATCGAAGGGCATAGTTTGCAGGCCAGGCGCATTGAGCGGAGGCATGGCGCCGATACCTTCACCGTTCAGGCCGTGACAGATAGCGCAGTTCTCGGCGTAAAGCGTCATGGCGCTGTCAAGCTGGGTGTTGAGAATTTCTCCCTGTGCGGCCTGGAGGCGGTTTGGCTCATTGAGCATGTAGAGCGCGAGTACCAACACGATGGCCTGAGTCGCCAGAATACCGAGGAAAACTTCAATGGCACGAGTATGCTTTTTCATGGATACACCACCTGCGAGGTTTCAAAGGATTGCCGTTGGAGCACTGTACCTGTGTCGACTTTGACTATGTCTTCTTCGATAGTGACCGGGAACAGGTCAAGCGCGCGCGGGGCGGGTGGGTTTTCCACGTCGCCTTCCATGTCAAACTGTGAGTTGTGGCAGGGACAGATGAATTTTTGCACGGTCTGGTCCCAGGGGACGGTGCAACCTAGGTGTGTACAGCGATGGTAAACGGCCAAAAATCCGCCATCCGGCTGGCGCACAACATACAGGCGTCCATTGGAGATGTGGGTGACCGAACTGGTCGGGAAATCGTCCACGTTGCCAACAGTGATGACAGAGCCGAATTCGCCTTCGGCCAAACGCGGTTGGAGGTAGGCGATCAGCACACCGCCAACTTCGAGCGCGGCTAGCCCGCTAAAAAAGGCCCAGATCACGCTGAGAAAATCTCGTCGGGAGACGGGGGTTTCGGGGGAGGGGGTTATTGTTTCAGACATAATATTTTCCAAATAAGGCAGGTCTTTAACCTACCATCAAATTTGGCGGGTAAATACCCGCCCTAATGAACTACGCTGGGCATTGCCCAGGGCCAGTACAGGCTCATACCAGGGCCGCGGAAGAAAATGCCAATGATGGTCAGCACGATAAAGGCCACAAAGATGAACGTGGCCAGGAAAACGACGCGCTCTTCGGTATCACCGTTAAAGTTTTTCACCATCCACTCGTCAAGCAAAATGAGCGGCAAGAGAAGGATGGCAGCCGGGATCAGGCCGTTGGAGATCAGCGCCGGCCAGGTTGGCAACCAGGTTGTCCAGTCGAGCAGGAACTCATCCATCAACACCCAGATAGGGGTGAGTATGACCGCCAACCCGGCAGCCAGAGCCGTAAGCGCCCGTCCGCGCCGGGAGCGGAAGTAGACACCCACACTGGCCTGATTAACGTCGAAGTAGGGCAGCAAGAAGATGCCAAGTCCCGCCAGCGTAGGCAAGATCACACCCGCTACCAGCGGATGGAAGTGTAGCAACAATTCTTGCAGGCCGAGGAAGTACCAGGGTGCTTTAGCCGGGTTCGGACTGACATTCGGGTTGGCGATCCCTTCCAGGGGGGCGGGAACAAGCATGGCAAAGATGAGAAGCGCGGCCATCCATCCCAACGCGTAGATTGTCTCTTTTCGTACCAGGTTCGGGATGGTTGTCACGCGCTCGGGTTTAGATACATCTTCACCATCCAATCCTTTGGGCAGGGTTAAGCCGCCGTCTTTGCGCACACGCCAAAAATGGTAAGACATCAGGCCAAAAATCATCAGTGGGAGCGTGGCAATGTGCATGGAATAGAAGTTCAACAGGGTGTTAGGACCAACTTCTGGCCCGCCCAGTACCAGGCGCCCCAACCATTCACCGATCAAAGGAACATAGCTGATAATGCTTGTCCCAACCGTGATGGCCCAATAGGCCAGTTGGTCCCAGGGCAACAAATAACCTGTAAAGTTTGAGGCTAACACTAACACCAGCATGGCAACACCGATCAGCCAGTTCAACTCACGCGGCGGACGGTACGACCCGGTTGCAAAGACGCGGATCACCACCAATAAATTGGCCGACCAGTGATGCACATTGCGCACCAATTCACCAAACCAGACGTTCGAGCGCAACTCCAGAATATCGATGTACGCCTGCGGGGCAGCAGGAGTGTAATTGTTGAGCAAAATTACGCCTGTCAACCCCAGGATCATCATCAACACTGCCGACAAGCCGCCCAGCCCCCAACTGTACGTCCAACGCAAGGTAGTAACGGGAACTTTGGCCGGGTGCAGATGCAGGATCAAACTATTGAGTACACGGCGCATACGTCCGCGGTCATCTTCAGGCATCGCTTCGGGTACCAGAGTTTCGCGCATCCGTCCAATCATGGATTTTGATTCAGGCGGTTGTTTAGTCATAAATCACTCCTTCGATACAACAGTAATTAGGGAGTTTTAACAAAGAAAGTTAGATAACCCATGAAGAAAGTTTGAAGGCTTTGTAAAGAAAAAGCTATCATAATTTTTGCACAATCTTTCATGAAAGTATAAATTTTCTTTATATTTTCTTGTTACCATAGGGTAAAGTTGTACAGAAAGAACAACTTATACCATAACAATAACACACAAACCTTTTGGAGGTAACTATGTTGAACAATCTGAAAAACATCCTGATCGGCATCTTCTCTGCCATCATCGTCGTCGCCGTCGGCGCAAGCGCCTACACGGCCTTTGCATCTCCTGGCACAAGCGAACCCGCCGCCCCTGAGGGTGCCGTTGATTACGGCCAGGGAAACGGATACGGAAATAGTAATAGCAACGCTGGTACGGTCACTGACCAGACTGGCAACGGGAATGGCACGGGCACATCTGTGCTCGATATTCCCGCTTCTGACCTGACCCTCGAAGAAACTGCGGCATTGCTCTTCATGCGCGAGGAAGAGAAACTGGCTCGCGATGTCTACAATACCCTGTATGAAGTCTGGGAACAACCCACCTTCCAGAACATAGCATCCAGTGAACAGATGCATATGGACGAGATCAAACTGCTGCTGGACCGCTACAATCTGGCAGATCCGGCTCTTGATCCCGGCTCATTCACGGACACGAACCTGCAAGCCCTCTATGACCAACTCGTGGCCCAAGGCTCTGTCTCCATCGCCGATGCCCTCAAAGTTGGCGCCGCTATCGAAGAGATTGACATTCTAGACCTGGAAGAGAGCATCGCACAAAGCGACAATGAAGATATCCACTTGGTCTTTAGTAACCTGATGATGGGCTCCAAGAACCACCTGGTAGCCTTCACCAGTGCGCTTCTCACACAAACTGGCGAATACTATCAACCGCAGTACCTGAGCGCTGAAGCTTACTCTGCTATCTTAGCCGGCCAGACCGTGAACGACAGCCAGGGGCAGGGCAACCAGGGCGCACAAGGTCAGGGTGGAAACGGGTATCATGGCGGTCAAAATGATCAGGCCGCAAACCCATCCACCACTGGTATTGGTATGCCGCAGAGCAACGCCGATATCACAGGCGCAAGCACTATCCCCGGAACCGTCAGCGCCTACGACACCGTTACCCTGAGCGTCCTGATCAGTGATGAACAGACCGTCATCGTGCAGTTCGGCAACTCGCATTATGCTAGCAGCATAGGCTTCAACCCGCAGGTTGGTCAGGCTGTCTCGGTCTACGGTTTCCCCGGCGACCAGGGCTTGTTCAGCGCCATTAGTGTTACGGTTGACGGCCAGACTTACACCTTTCGCGATGAACTCGGTCGTCCGCTTTGGGCTGGTGGTCGCGGCAAAGGCAACGGACGTGGAGGCAACCAATAACCCTAGCAACAAGTTCATTTGAGCACCAAACAAAATGTGCTTAGCATTCTCCTTAAATCGCCCTGTTTCCAACCTGGAAACAGGGCGATCGTTTTTTCATCCAATTGATTTTAATTGACTTCCATAAAATCAGTACAAGTACGTAACTCTGAAAGAAAAGTTTTTACTACCGAAGAGTCTCACCCGCTCGTCAGAGATGCTTCTCTCCAAATTTGGAATAAAGAAATACTCATGGAAAAAAATTGGACACTCGATAAGGATAAATCAACAAAAGGTTCGTTTGGATTAAGGCTATTTTATTGGTTTATGAATTGCATTTTATCAATAATTCAACTATAATATTGGTATATAATGTGATTTAGGAGAACTCCCGTGACAGATTCATCCCTTTCAAAAGGTGCCTTACCATCGAAACAAAAAAAAGCGCGAACAAATAGCAGCCCATTTACTTCTGGGGTTACCGACACGAAAATCAGTGTAGGAAAACGATTACGGGTATTGCGTACCATTCGAGGCTTGTCCATGCGGGCGCTAGCTGAAATGAGCGGTTTGAACATCAACACTCTGAGTCTGATAGAAAACGAACACTCTTCACCAAGTGTGAGCACCCTTCAACAACTAGCGCAAAGTCTGCAAGTAAATATCACAGAATTCTTTGAAGTGGATAATAAGGATAAAAGGGTTGTTTATCAGAAACAAGGCAAACGCCCTAGTATTGTATTTACTCATAGCTCAATGAAAGATCTTGCTGCTGGTATGCCACGCTTTGGGGTAGAGCCACTTATCGTTACTCTCCAACCAAATGCCAGTAGTGGAGAAAATCCAATTGTGCATACGGGTCGCGAGTTCGTTTATTGTTTGGACGGGAACATTACCTATACGGTAGAAAATGAGATGTATTTGCTGGAACCAGGTGATAGTCTACTCTTTGAAGCCTATTTGCCACATCATTGGAAAAGTGCTGATGCTACGCCATCACGCATCTTGTTGGTGCTGTGCCCGATGGATGTACGCGATCGGCCTAGAGACCGACACTTCACACGTTAATCATAATGATTTATAACAAAGTAGGCTATGTATATCAAGAAAAGTTTCTTTTTGTTCTTTCGAAAGAGTAAATTTATGAAAGGTCTTATCTGGGGAACTATATTGGATTAGGAAAAAGAAAGCCGCAAAGGAGCACAAATGAACACCAAGACAAAGATAGGAATCATCATCTGCGATCGTTATCGAAGTTGCGCAGGAGGAAAATGCCTCCGGGCGATGAAAAGCAAAGAAGGTGCGTTCAGTATATATACTGAGAAAGAACTAGAATTGGTTGGTTATACAACTTGTGATGGTTGTCCAGGGGGCAATGTTGAATATACCGGCGAAGAAATGGTGAAGAACGGTGCGCAGGTAATTCACTTGGCTACGGGGATGATCGTTGGCTATCCACCCTGTCCATACGTCCAAACATTCAAGGATTTTTTAGAAAATCGCTATGGCGTAAAGGTTGTTATAGGTACACACCCAATACCCAAAAAATATCTTAAAATGCATGAGCATCTAGGGACATGGGATGACCCTGCATGGGAATCGCTCTTGGAACCCAGTATGGCAGATGAGACTACCCGAGTAGCTTACGACTAGGGTTCATCATGAAATATGTCTTCTTGAATTGTGTATATTGCCTGCTTGGGAGCATACCCTTGACGAACGCACGGTGAGAAGAAAAGATCGCTGGATAAGCTATATGACAGTTTGCGAAATACTAACCTATCCTCAACACAAAGTAGAACTACGTCGAAAAAGTACGCCATTTCAGAAATTTAACCGACAGGGGAAACGGCTGATACGTGACTTAATAGAAACTTTGAAAGCCCATCCTGATGGGGTTGGGTTGGCAGCTCCGCAAATAAACATGTATAAGCGCGTGGTTGTCGTCTGTTTGGGGATCGAAGAAGATGGCGAGTGGCAGGCTGGTCTACCAGAGGCACTGGTCAACCCGGAAATCGTCGAAGCTCGCGACGAGAGAAAAGACTTCGATGGCTGTCTCAGCTTCCCAGGCATATATGGAGAGACGACTCGTCCACATAATCTTCGCGTTGCTGGTCTGGATGAAGAAGGCAAACCTTTCGATCAGGTATATGAGGGCTTTGATGCTGTGATTGTCCATCACGAAATTGATCACCTGGATGGCATGCTTTTCACTGATCGGATCGCAAATTGGGAAGATCTGTACACCATCCATGAAAATAAAGTTGGCGAACTGGTACGGATACCAATCTCAGTAAATTAGGTTTTGTTGATTTTGAAATAGGAAAACGAGACAGGAAATATCAATGTTTACAAATACCTTCGGAGCTGTAATTTTAGCGAGTGCTTTGGCGTGTTTAGTAACAACAATTGGCATCTACATCATCAGAAGGCATGAAAATTGGGGAAACCAGAACATTGTCTATTTTATGAGCTTCGCTGTGGGAGTGCTAATTTCTGTCTCTTTTATCCATATCATCCCAAAAGCCCTTGGGATGAACGATACTGCACCAGTCTTCCTTTTGGTTGGCTACATGGTGTTTTATTTCTTCAATCGTTTCCTGATTGGTTTTGTATGCCACGATCGTGAATGCACGGACCTTTCAATCGGTGTCATTCCGATGCTTGGAATTGGTCTTCATTCCTTTATTGACGGGATTATATACTCTGTAACTTTCAACGTGAGTATCTTCACCGGCGTACTATCAGCCATTGGTATGGTGCTTCATGAATTTCCTGAAGGAGTAGTTACCTTTTTGCTCTTAGAGCGAGCTGGTTTTTCAAGAAAAAAATCGACCGTCTATGCCTTTCTGGCCGCAGCGCTCTCCACACCACTAGGCACACTAGTTTCCTACCCATTTATCAGTAAGATTGATCACTCTGCTCTGGGTATCCTTTTGGCGGTTTCGGCTGGCATATTGGTTTTTGTTGGCGCGTCACACCTGCTTCCCGCGGTTGAAAAGGAGAACAAGAGATATACCATTATCTCTTTGGGCGTTGGCATCCTCATTGCGGTCTTAATCGTGATGTTGCGAGGCCAATAATTAATGAACTCGCAAATTGATCATATTGTCAAATCGGTCAGACAAATCCTGGAAATTATTCCACTGAGCATCACGCTGTTAGCAGGAAACAATACCGGGAGATTGTTCTACCTTCAAAGAGATTACTTGCGTGCAGCGAACAACAAAAAGGATAGCGGAAAATGAAATATGTCTTCGGCCCAGTCCCTTCCCGTCGACTTGGTCAATCCCTTGGCATTGATACCATCCCGCTTAAAACCTGCAATTGGAATTGTATTTATTGCCAGCTTGGACGCAGTATGCCCCTGACAAACGTACGGCGAGAATATTTTCCGACGAATGCAATTCTGTCAGAAGTAGAGCAAGTTTTGAAGGTTGGCCACGAGATTGACTGGATTACGTTTGTGGGTTCAGGGGAACCGACGTTGCATGTTGGCATTGGGGACTTGATCCGTGGAGTCAAACAAATCGCAGATTTACCCGTGGCAGTGATTACCAACGGGGCTTTGTTATACCACCCGGAAGTCCGTTCAGGTTTGGCACTGGCCGATGTGATCATGCCCTCCCTGGATGCCGGTTCACCGGACCTGTACCGCAAAATCAACCGCCCCTGGCCAGGGCTGACCTTCGCGTGCCTGTTGTCCGAGATGAGCGCATTTCGAGAGGAATTTGCTGGGGAAATGTGGGTCGAGACGATGTTGATACGTGGAATTAACGACACAGAGACGGCTTTGATGGATCTGGCCGCGGCCTTGGAACGTATCCAACCATCGGCTGTACATATTAACCTACCGATTCGCCCCCCTGCCGAAAGCTGGGTATTGCCTGCGGACAAGGAACTCGTGGCCCGAGCCAAAGAAATCTTTGGTGATATTGCAAATGTGGTGACACCCATTGATGGCAAATTCAATTTGAGTGGTTCAAAGACGCTGGTTGATGCGGTGATGGCGATCATCACCCGTCATCCGATGCGCGAAGATGAATTGTTTCAAACGTTAAGTGATTGTGGAACAGATCAGGTTCGTCGTGTGTTGGATGAACTTGAACGGTGTGGAAACGCCCAGGTTGTTAATAGATATGGTGTGCGGTTTTGGAGCAATTCTACAGCTTACTATCCAACACCTAAGAATGCGTAGTTGGTGAATGAATAATAGTTATGTATTTCTCTGAGGAGAATCTTCTTGCCACAATTAGTAAAAGGTGCAAAATGGTGTTTTGGCTGGGTGGTAGTTACTCCCATGCTCAGATTAGTAATCCCACCGGAAGCCTGGGATGAATATGGATTTCAGTTTGGTGAAGATGCGTTGTTCATTCCTGGTAGCCAACGTTCTGGCGGCTATGGTCTGAGTTCACCTCAATTATTCTCAAAATACTCAGACAGCATATCCCTGGGACTGTCGAATCGATTACTCGCCAAGGGATGTTTTGGGAACGGTGTGGTTTTCTTGCCACTGGAATTGAAGTTGAAACCAGGCGAACGCTTGCTGGTAGTGCGTGGCAGTGGTCTGGCATTAGGGTTGCTCAACAAGGGTTTGATCTATGCAGAAGCCTGCAAACACCCTGATTTGGAAGTCTTTGATGAAACAAAGTTACCTGAAGATGAATATTCTGAATGAGGTATTAAATAGTATTGAAGACGACGCACCGGTTCGGCAGGTACTAGTCGGCATTCACTGGGTGGTGGTATGTAGTCGGTATTGTGGAATGGCCTCGGCTCTGGTAAATGAGCATACGCATGGACATGATGCTGTACGGGATGTGGGTCAATTGCACGAAAAGTCGGCGTGCGAATTGGCCGAATGGGTTCGCTCTGATAATTTGCTGGAAACTAGCATCGGTATGGCGACCATTAATTCTTTGCTGGAGATCGACGAAACCAATGCAGTCGAAATCAACGCCGCGGATGTGCTTACCGAGCGAGGAAAGGATTCCGACGTTGCAATTGTAGGCAGCTTCCCGTTTATCAAGAAGCTGCGTACACAAGTCCGCAATTTGTGGGTATTGGAATTGCATCCCACAGAGGATGAATATCCAGCCGAGTCTGCGCACGAACTAATCCCGCATGCGGACGTAGTTGCAATTACCGGCTGCGCCTTGATCAATCACACTCTAGATGATTTGCTGACATTGTGTCGACCTGATGCAACCGTGATGGTGTTGGGGCCGACTACTCCATTTGCTCCTGTATTGTTCGAGCACGGTGTTGATATTCTTTCCGGCGTTAAGGTCGTCAACGAAGCAAATGTACTACGAACTGTTTCGCAAGGAGCAAATTTCCAACAGGTAGAAGGAGTTCAGCTGTTGAGTCAAATTGAAGGGAGTAAGAAACGTTAAAATGGAATTCGTCATGAGACCTATCGGGGTTATCCATTCCCCATTTACAGACAAGAAACAGATGCCCATCCAAGCATCCCGTTCACAAGCCGTAGGTAAAGTGGTGATAGAATCCTCCCTTGAAGAAGGGCTTCGGGACATTGAAGGGTTTTCCCACCTAATCCTGTTGTATGCCTTTCATCGTTCGGATGGGTACAAACTGAAAATCCAGCCATTTTTGGATAATCAACTGCGCGGCCTGTTCTCCACGCGCTACCCATATCGACCCAACCCGATTGGCTTATCGGTTGTGCAATTGATGACGCGGCAAGAAAACGTGCTGACCATCGTTGGCGTGGATGTATTAGATGGCACACCTCTTCTTGACATCAAACCTTACGTGGCAGATTTCGACATGCGCACAGACACATGCGCCGGCTGGTACGAAACACGGAGCAAAAAATGAAACGGCACTTCATCATCTTCCTAACTCTTTTTCTAATCGGGTTACTCTTTACTTTTATGAGTACTTTCAAAGCGTATGCACAAACGTCTGAGCCAGTCGTACATGCTATCCTGTTCTACTCGCCGTCTTGCCCTCATTGTCATACGGTCATTCAAGAGGACTTACCACCTCTTTTTGAGAAATACAATACTCAGCTAGATATCATTGGAATCGATGTCTCCCAACCAGACGGGCAGGAGTTGTATCAAGCCGCCATACAACGCTTTTCTATCCCTGAGAATCGCCTCGGTGTTCCGACATTGATTATCGATAATATTGTGTTGGTTGGCTCCTTGGAAATACCAGATCAGTTGCCCGGGTTAATCGATCAATATTTGTCTCAGGGTGGTGTAAATTGGCCGGACATCCCTGGATTAAGCGAAGCGCTGCCTCCAATACCAGAAGTGGAAGAATCGACGGTCACCGTCCCGCCCCACACTGCTGGCAATCTACCAACAGCTACAAAACCATCCCAATCTTCAGCGCTTCAGGCCACGCCTGCGCCTGCCACCGTTTCCCCACTCTCCGTCTCACCAACCTCAACCCCAGGGCTGATCCTGGCCAGTGAACAGAATTCCAGTTGGCGTGACAAGCTTGCCCGTGATCCGGCTGGAAACATGTTGGCTGTTTTCGTCTTGATTGGTATGCTGGCAGCGGTACTATGGGCCATTGTACTATTCCGCAACCAGGCTGGCATTTCTCTCAAAGGAAATTGGGCCTGGCTCATTCCAGTGATGTGTGTTGTTGGATTTGGCGTGGCTGGTTACCTGGCATATGTAGAAACTGCCCAAGTCGACGCTATATGCGGCCCGGTAGGAGATTGCAACACTGTACAGCAAAGTGAGTATGCACGTCTTTTTGGCATTTTCCCCATTGGTGTCTTGGGCCTGGTTGGATATATTGCTATCGCAACAGCATGGATAATCGCCCGTTATACCAATGGCTCATTTTCTAACCTGGCAACTCTGGCATTGCTTGCCATGACTGCCTCTGGTACGATTTTCTCGATATACCTTACTTTTCTTGAGCCTTTCGTTATAGGCGCAACCTGCGCCTGGTGTTTAGCTTCTGCTATCTTAATGACCTCTCTCATGCTGCTCTCTGTTCGACCAGCAAAATTGGCATTTTCAAATATCTCACTTTCCAGTTCTCTTCACCGAGAGCGCACACGGATTTAAGTACACGATGATTGATCTTCAAAAGATTGAGACTTTCTTATATGCGGCCGAGAAATTAAACCTTTCAAGTACTGCCAAGCAGCTTCACCTCAGCCAACCCGCTGTGAGCCACCAAATAAAATCACTAGAGGATGAACTGAGCACGACTCTGTTTATTAGGAGCAATACTGGCTTGCAATTAACCGAAGCGGGCAGGTTGTTGCTACCCTGGGCGCGACGTTTGCTGCATGACACGAATAATCTGCGTAAAATGATGTCTTCCTTGCAAGAAAATATTGTGGGTGAACTGCGCATTGCCTGCAGCACCACGGCTGGGAAATACATCCTGCCACAAATGGCGGCCAGGTTCAGCCAGCAGTACCCGGGTATCCACGTCCGTATTTTAGCCTGTGGGCCGGAACAGACCGCAATTAGTTTACTTGAAGGGGAAGCTCATTTAGGAGTGGTCAGCACAGAAGTGGATGACACCAACCTTGAATCACAACAGTTCTTTCGCGATGTTATTACACTGATTGTTCCATCAAACCATAGATGGCTCTTTCGAAAAATCGTCGAACCGAGCGAATTACTGGAAGAGCCAATCATCATGCGAGAAGAGACTGCTGGAACACGTAGAGTGGTCTTGGCCGAGTTAGCTAAACACGATATAAGCCTAGATGATTTGAATGTCTTTATGGAATTGGGAAACGCGGAGGCGATTGTGCGCACGGTGGCAGCCGGTTACGGGATCTCTTTCGTTTCATCTCTTGCATCTGCCTGCCCCCTGGATCGTGGCAATGTCACCGACATTGTCGTGGATGATGTGACCTTACAACGCAATATTTATATGGTGCGCAAACGCATAAGCGCCCCACATCGTCCGCGCGATGTGTTCTGGAGCTTTATCCACGACCCTGCCAATGCAGATTTAATTAGCATGGCAAATATTATTGACAATCACCATCTATCTTCAACCAAGAAATAATCTCTCGGAATCCACAAGGTGGACATTACTATACGCGGAGTGGACACCAGTGTACAATAATTTTTCCATTTATCAAGCTCCTTCATTCATTAAATTTCTTGAAAGTAAAAAACCCAGGTTCATTACTCGCCTAACTGAATAAGAGCTCACTCTTCAGATACCTTTACCGTTTTCCTGCCCTTGCTATCATTCATAGTGCCATGATTTGGCTACAATCTCAGCAATACCAATTCCAAACACAAGAATCACAATAGACCAAAGTACGGCATATCCTCGAACTGGAATATTTAGTGAACTTGAAACTAGCCAAATAAGCAATGTTGTCGCTGCACAGAAATTTATTGCAATTGCTCCACCTAAACCTAGACCACGTATATTTCGCGAATACCCATACCTTTCGATAAGTAGAGCAATTCCAACACCAAAGATTACTCCGCCGAGGATTGTTGGATAGAAATCCAAGTTAGACCTAGGCAAACCCAGCAGGGTTGAGAAACTGACCCTTGGCGTTCTGGCTACCAAATTCAAGCGGACCACTCATCAAACTGCAAATCAACTCCGAGATGTCATCCGTATCTTTCAGCCTGAAACCGTGCTGCGCTGGCACAGGGAACTGGTACGAAAGAAATGGACTTATCCCAACAAAAACAAGGGTGGACGGCCATCGATCAGCAAGGAAACCGAAAGCCTAATCCTGCGTCTCGCTCGAGAGAACTCCCACTTGGGTTATGGCAAGATTGTGGGTGAACTTCTCAAATTGGGCCTCCAAGTCTCCCTGACAACGGTTCGAAATGTGCTTGACCGTTATGGTATCCAACCAGCGCCTGTTCGGAATGGCTCCATCGGATGGCGTCATCTGATGAACCACTACAAAGAACAGATCCTGGCGTGTGATTTCTTCACCGTGGAAACGATCTTTCTTCAGACTTTCTATGTGCTCTTCTTCATTGAATTGGGTTCTCGCCAGGTTCATTTTGCAGGTATCACCACCAACCCCAATCAGGTCTGGGTTACGCAACAAGCCCGGCAGTTG
>CAZCPP010000022.1:0-22040 GCA_964500655.1 uncultured Anaerolineaceae bacterium
GTATGATTTCTAATAACGGCTCATTTGAGCTTTGTTACGGCTGAATAGTTACGAAGATTCATACTTACCACATCCTGTTCTCGGCCATACATAACCATGTTCCATAATGTTCCCGAACCCATTCTCAAGCGCATGCGAGACCTTGAAGCGCAGGATACGCTCGATCGCGAGGATGGCACGCCGCATCTGGAACGTCTGCGACAGATTCCGCCCACTACAGGGAAATTCCTGGCTCTGCTCTGTGCCAGCGCGCCCAAAGGTAGCGTATTGGAAGTTGGTACCAGTGGCGGGTATTCCAGCTTGTGGCTCTCATTGGCTTGCCGTGAACGAGGCGATCACCTGACAACATTTGAAAATTTGGAAGAAAAAGTTGCTCTTGCTAACCATACCTTTGAAGCTGCTCAAGTTGCCGATCAAATTCAACTTATCCATGGAGATGCCCGCCAGGTCATTGCAGGCTATGAAAATGTAGCCTTTTGTTTTTTAGATGCCGAAAAAGATGTTTATATGGATGTGTACGAAAAAGTAATTCCAAATCTCATTCCCGGCGGCATCATAGTTGCTGACAATGTCATCAGCCATACAGAAGATCTGGCCAACTTCGTTGCACACGCTGAAAACGATTCGCGGGTCGATGCGTTAGTGGTGCCAATCGGTAAAGGCTTATTGGTTTGTCGAAAGATTTTGTAAGGCGCGCCGTGATAACAATGTTGTACAATATAATTCGCAATTTTCCACAGGAGAAATTAATTGGCTGAAACTTTGAAAATCGTCATTCCAATGGCTGGTTGGGGCACACGTATGCGTCCGCATACCTGGAGCAAGCCCAAGCCGCTAATCAGCGTGGCAGGTAAAACATCCTTCGAGCACTTGATGGATCTTTTTGAAACATTACCTGATCCAGACCGGACTGAATACGTTTTTATTGTAGGTCCATATCTGGGCGAAACGCAAATCCCAGCATTTATTGAAAAACACTACCCTGACATCACCGCCCACTATGTGGTTCAAGGTGAGATGAAAGGGCAATCTCACGCACTGTACTTGGCACGCCAGTATCTTATCGGCCCAATACTAATGATCTTCTCTGATACGCTTATCGAAACAGATTTTTCTTTCCTTGAATGGGAGAAAAGCCACGGTGTGACCTGGGTCAAGGCTGTGCCAGATCCACGCCGCTTTGGGGTGGCAGAAACTAATAATGAAGGAATGATCAAACAGTTGATTGAAAAACCAAAGACTAAAGAGAATAACCTTGCCCTGGTTGGTTGCTATTATTTCAAAAGCGGCGAGGATTTGATGGCTGCTATCGAAGAGCAGATGCAACGGAAAGTTCAACTCAAGGACGAATACTTTCTCGCAGATGCAGTCAACATCATGCTCGAACTTGGAGCGATAATGCGCGTCGAGCATGTGGACACCTGGCTCGATACCGGAACGATAGACGCCACCTTGGAAACGAATGCCACTTTGCTAAAACGCATGGATTCTGAGTCAGAAAAGCGGGCAAAAGTCAAAATCGTCCCGCCTGTATTTATTCATCCGACCGCTGAACTCAACGAGGTAGTAGTTGGGCCCAACGTCTCGATCGGACAAAACTGTAAGGTTGATCAGGCTGTCATTCAAGACAGCATCATCGAAGAAGGGACCCAAATCACAAACGTAGCGATGACTCACTCTTTTATCGGTCGAAATTGTATTGTGGTAGGGCAGTCAAATATGGAGGCAGTAGCCTCACTAAATATCGGTGACAATTCCAATGTCCATTTTAAAGCGTGATTTGGTCGAATGCCGGTCCGATTCGGAATATGCGGAACGTCCGCTGTCACTAATATGGGAGGGACAGCAACTTGAAATCGCAGAAATTCTGTCGCGGTGGCGCGGACCTGCTGAAAAAGGCTTTCGCGTACAAACTGCAAACAAGCAAGTTTTTGAATTGACTTATCGGGAAGTTCCCGACGAGTGGAATATCCAACCAATTTAACCAGTCATTGAAAACTCTGATTTCCAGGTTAGAAATGACAATATCACAATGGAGGCTAAATGCAGCAAATTGACACTGCGAGCTATCTATCGAAGCGTGTGACGGGGCTAAAACCTTCGGGTATTCGAAAAATTTTCGATATTGCCGCAACAATGAAAGACGTGATCTCGCTCGGGATCGGCGAACCAGATTTCACTACTCCCGAACCGATTTTACAGGCCGGTATCCGCTCATTGCAAAACGGCGAAACACATTACACTTCGAATTGGGGCAAGATAGAACTCAGGCAGGCCATTGCCGATAATCTACAGAATCTTTATGGTGTGTCTTACAACCCGGAAGACGAAATCATCGCTACCGTGGGAGTATCAGAAGCGCTGTATCTGACAATGGTTGCCATTCTGAATCCCGGTGACGAGGTCATCATTCCCACACCATGCTTCGTTTCGTATCAGGCAGAAATTATTCTGGCTGGTGGTGTGCCAGTGGAAATCCCTACTGGCCCGGAAACCAATTTCCAAGTTGATCCCGATGAAATCCGTGCGGCCATCACTCCAAAAACGAAGGTTGTCTTTGTAGGCTATCCCAGCAATCCTACCGGTGCAGTGGCAGAACGGGATACTTTGCTAGAAATTGCCAAGATTGCAGAACAGAACAACTTGCTCATTATTTCAGATGAAATCTACGACCGGCTAGTCTACGGCTTTGAACATGTTTGTGTCCCGGCGCTTGATGAGAGTATTATGCGCCGCACACTCTTGTTAGGCGGCTTCTCAAAAGACTACGCCATGACTGGTTGGCGTATCGGATATGCTTGCGGCCCAACAGATCTCATTCAAGGGCTGGTTCGTATCCATCAATATACTATCATGTCAGCACCTACTACTGCGCAAGATGCAGCCCTCGAAGCCCTGAAAAGTGGCAGTAAGTATGTTGACGAGATGGTGGCGGAATATGACCGCCGCCGCAAATTGCTTGTAAATGGCCTAAACCGCCTGGGTCTCCAGACCTTTGAGCCGCGCGGGGCATTTTATGCCTTCCCCAACATCGAAGCTTCCGGTATGGACGATGAAACCTTTGCTGAAACTTTGATAAAGGAAGAAGGTGTGGCTGTTGTGCCTGGCAATGCTTTTGGGCCCGGTGGTGAGGGGTTTGTGCGCGCTTGCTATGCGACATCTTACAATCAAATAGAGGAAGCGCTAAATCGCATGGAACGCTTTATGAGCAGGCACGGGTAGGGGCAAATCATATAATCCATTGAATAAATATAAGGGGCGGGCAATTGCCCGCCCCTTATGTTAGCCTCGATCTTCAGGAGGTAAGATAACCATGAAAAATTCTTCTTCTGTAAAAGTTGCTGTCGTGCAAGCCGCCCCTGTTCTCTTCGACCGTGAAGCCACAATTGAGAAAGCCTGCAAACTCCTTCAGGAAGCTGCGAATGAAGGGGCTAATTTTATCCTTTTTCCTGAAGCCTTTGTTCCAGCATACCCACGTGGATTGAGTTTTGGTATGGTAGTCGGGAGCCGGACCCCTGAGGGGCGGAGTCTCTGGCAACGATACTGGGATAATGCAGTTGATATTCCCAGCCCAGCGACAGAAACCATGAGTGACGCTGTGCGGGAGGCAGGCGTCTACGTGGCATTTGGTATCATCGAACGGGATTCTGAATATAGCGGTGGGACACTCTACTGTACTACACTATACTTCAATTCTGATGGGGAAATCCTTGGCAAACATCGCAAACTGAAGCCCACTGGTTCAGAACGCCTGATCTGGGGCGAAGGTGATGGAAGCACTATGCCCGTTTTCGATACGGAATTGGGCAAAATTGGAGGGCTAATTTGTTGGGAAAATTACATGCCCCTGGCACGCATGTTCATGTACAGCAAAGGCGTGGAGCTTTATCTTGCCCCAACAGCAGATTCGCGCGATACATGGCAGGCTACAATTCAGCATATTGCCTGCGAAGGGCGTTGTTTTGTGTTGGGGTGCAACCAGTTTGTCACCAAGGAGATGTATCCCACCGACCTACAGGAACATCACGATCTTATTGAGCAACCAGACATTATGTGCCGAGGTGGCAGTGCCATCATATCGCCGTTGGGAGAAGTTATCGCTGGCCCGCTCTATGATCAGGAAGGCATCTTATATGCCGAACTTGATCTGGATGAGATTGTCAGGGCCAAGGTTGATTTTGATGCGGTTGGTCATTACTCGCGCCCGGATGTCTTTCAATTAATCGTCAACGAAAAATCTAACCTGCCAGTCAAAAATGCACCCTCCCGATACTGATTTCGAGTTGCAGGAATTAGGTTCCTCACTGTTCCCAAAACAATTTGGAAATACAATAGATAATGGGTTCATTTAAAACATATGTAACTATGGAGTGAGACCATGCATCAATATAAAATTGGAATAGAGATATTTGAGGGAAATGGCGGTCAACTGCGCATAGAAGGGGACAAAATCATTTATCCAGAAAGCCTTGAAAAAGAAGGTATATGCGCCTGGATGTATCGGGGTGATGGTCAGAAAAGCTATCAAGTTGGTCAGATATTTAACTATCCTGAGGACGCCGGAAAGATATGCCCCTGGTTGTTAGGGAGCATGAATAGCGTCATAACAACACTTCGATATGGTGGAACATTGCCATGGAAATACCAAGGAACACCCTATGAAAAAGAAATCAATCCTGGTGGTGTTACAACCGAGTTCATTCGATGTATTGACCCAACCGATTCTGGCATTGTAGTCAAGTTAAACAGAATAAGTAAGAAGACTGAACCGATAATTTAGATGAAAGGAATTAAACAGGCTGCGAAATGATGCGGGCTGCCTGATCAGGAGGAGAAGCCTGTCAGGCTTATTGAGACGGCAGAAACACCGTGTTGATCACATTGATGACACCAAGAAATTTTTGAAAAGTGAATAATGTCAGTATTGACAAATTACAAGTTATTGTAAATAATATGGGTGACTGCCCACCCATATTATTTACGAGATCAACTATGCCCCGTTTTCCCTCAGCCACGAAAGAAAATACTCGAATCGAGACCCGTCAACGATTACTAGCGACAGCCGCGATTGAGTTCGCAAAAAATGGTTTTGCCAGTGCAAACATCAATCATATTTCTACACTTGCCGGTTACGCCAAAGGGACAATCTATAATTATTTCCCCAGTAAGCGATCCCTTATGCTGACACTGATAAACGAGGTAGGTGAAAAACACACGGATTTCATTTTGGAACAAGTGTTGGCGGAAAATGATCCTGCCTTACGAGTGAGAAAATTCTTCCGAGCGGGCTTTGCATTCGTTGAGCAGAGTCCTTTGCAAGCACGCATCGCAATCAGCGTCGTCTACGGGCATGACGAGGAGTTCAAACAAAATATTTACCAGGCCTATGAAAGATTATTCAACCTGATTATCCAAGATATTGTTGAGTTTGGCATCACTCACGGTGCCTTTAAGACTATCGACTCTGACACAACCGGGGCAATGTTAATGAGCCTCTATCTGGGTAGCTGTTCGCAACTCGATTCGGATGGCAAGATTTTTTTTAATCCAGACCAAGTTTCTGCTTTCGTTCTTGAAGGATTACAGTTATAAATATTATGTTCTGGAGATTTGGATGAAGCCCATGGAAGAAATAATCACATACACATTACGCGCCGATGATAATTGCTCGGATCAATATTACAAAGATATCTCTAACTTCACAGATCAGGTGTTGGCAGAGGCAAAGCAACTCAGCCAACCGATCATGAAAGATTTTCTAGATTACATCCAACAAACTGGAAGGGAAAACCCTCGTTCCCAGGCTGAATATATATTCGAATTATTGTCCTTGTGTGTATTATGGAACACCTACGCCAGAAATGCTTGCAACTCGAACAGACGGCCCCAAAGTTTGCTAGCTGGTTTAGCCAAATTGCGAAAACGAAACGAGTACCTAAAACCAGGTATTGACTTTGTGCGCGGCATATTAGCAACCCTTTTCTTATTTCGTCAAAGTAACGATGATAATGAAATTCCAACTCCTACCCTGGATAATCTGAACTGTTTGCTGAGCTGGCTGGAAGCTACAGGTGATTTCACAGAAGACGTCAAACGTCTTCACACGTGGCGAGATTTCTTATCAACCAATAAAGAGGCTGCTCAAGTTCTTAGTATAGCCATTGGATTGGCTGATTGGTTCAAGACTCATAGCCTGGAAGCATTGGGGGCCTACACTCCAAACGTCGATGAGTTTCTGGAAAAAACCCATCCGACTTACCAATGGCGAGAAGATGTCATTTTCTGTGGACGGCAGCGTGTCGAATATCACTTGAACATGCTTGGGACGGAAATAATGAATCGGGTTTTCCGAGATCAATTTCTAAGAACTGAGCGCAGGATTGTTTTCGTCCCCCCTTGTATGCGAGCCAAACCCGAAGGTGAGTGCGAAGCGCAATCGACTCCCTTTGGTCAGCGCTGTGCAGCCTGCACATCAAGTTGCCGGGTGAATCAAGTACATAAGCTGGGAGAGAAATATAATTTTGACGTATTTATGATCCCCGATGAATTGTCGGTCGTCTCAGACAGCAAAATGAAAGCTCAAAATGACCACCAGCTTGGGCTTGTAGGTGTTTCCTGCCCATTAACCAATATGTCTGGTGGTTGGGAAATGAGGAGACTTGGCATCCCTGCCCAGGGAGTGTTATTGGATTACTGTGGTTGTCCCTGGCACTGGCATAAGGAAGGCATACCAACTGACATCAACATCAACCAACTTCTTCATATCCTTGATATTAAAACTAAACAGTCTTGTGATATTACTCCACAAGATCTAAAAACTGAGTGCTCGCTGCCAATCTGACAAACGTTACGCTTTCTCGACCGTGACAGCCTGCCGCTTGAACTTATAGTCCACTTTCTTCGACAGCACCTTGTTTACAAGAGATTCGGGGATATCTAAAAAGGTGTGCTTATCTTCAATAAAAATCTTGCCAATAGCACGACCGGGGATGTCTGCGTGATAAGCAATCGTGCCGACCACATCCGCTGGGCGTATGCCATCTGCGCGGCCCAGGCTCATAGAGACCCGCACCATGTCCTGCTCGTGCGAGGTCTTCGCACGGCGATCGGGACGTTCTCCACGGCGGTGGCCTTTGCTTCCGAATTTACGGCCTCTTTCACGGTCAAATTTGCGGTGTCCGCGCCCTGACTTCTTTACCTCGCTGACCGGCGCGATCGGGCGCTGTTTCTCGTCAGCGCGAGCCATCTTCAGGGCGGCGGCGGCGAGTTCTAGCGGATCATGCCCGGCCTCAACCAACGCTGTCACCAGTTCCAGTTCGCGTTTGTAACGTCCACGGTTAAGCCAGACGTTCATCTTTTCCACTAGTTCATTCTCGCGCTTCTGCTGGATGTCAGTATCGGTGGGCAAGGGCAGGTAAGTGAATTTCTGATGCGTAAAACGCTCCACACAAGATAGTTTGCGCTTCTCTCGCGGAGTGACCAATGAGATGGCCAGGCCGGTCTTGCCTGCGCGTCCGGTGCGACCGACGCGATGCACGTAGACTTCGGGATCATCAGGTAGGTCATAAATAAAGACGTGCGAGATGTCATCAATATCGAGGCCGCGGGCAGCCACGTCAGTAGCAACCAGCACCTTGATCTGGTTATTTCGAAAGCGGCGCAGCGTGCGTTCACGCGCATCCTGGCTCAGGTCACCATTCAGCGCTTCGGCTGGGAATCCGCGCACGGTTAACTCATTGGCAAGTTCGCCCGTCCCCACACGGGTGCGGACAAAAATCAGTGCGCTGGTGATGTGTTCGACTTCGAACAGACGCGTCAGTGCGGACATTTTATCGCGCGGATTCACGAGGTAGCAGCGTTGTTCTATCATTTCAGCTGTGACCTGTTCTCGTTGAATGGTGACCGACTGTGGGTTGTTCATGTATTTATCTGCCAAACGGCGAATCGGCTTGGGTAGGGTAGCAGAAAAGAGGGCGGTATGACGCGTATCCGGTGTTTCGGCCAAGATGGTTTCTACGTCATCAATGAAGCCCATCTTGAGCATCTCGTCCGCTTCGTCCAGCACAACCGTCTTGACCAAGCGCAGGTTGATGGCGCCGCGCTTGAGCAAGTCCAACAATCTACCGGGCGTGGCAACGACGATATCCACGCCTTTATTGAGACGGGTGATCTGACGTCCATAGGGTGCGCCGCCGTAGACAGCCAACACGCGCGCACCGAGATGTTTACCATACTCATAAAATGCATCGGCCACCTGCAAAGCAAGTTCACGCGTAGGAGCCAGCACCAGTGCCTGCGGGAGCTTTTGGCCGGGTTCTAAATTTTGTAGAATGGGAAGAGCGAAGGCAGCGGTTTTGCCTGTGCCGGTTTGCGCCTGACCAATCACGTCGGCGCCGGACAGCATGAGCGGAATCATGCCCGCCTGGATAGGCGTCGGCTCGGTATACCCCCGCTCATTGAGGGCCTGCACCAATTGCAGCTGCAGGCCGAATGAATCAAATTCGGTTGTCATGTTACTCCTGTTTATGTTTCGATGGGTCTTTCATCGCACGGCCTTTTCAGGCCATGCCCCTGTTGCCAATCAACAGTTGACCCATCCCACAAAACAAGAGCCATTCTGTTCGCAACAAAAATGCCCGACGTTTCGCCGGGCCACCAATAGAGACTTACAAAACCAGTTTAGATTTTGCTCCTTTCGGAGCGGCACGGGAGTATACCACACATCCCAAAAAACATTTGGATGCTGACATATATTGTCAGATACTGGCAAGGAATCATGCGATTGCCCTATTTTATAATGTCTAAACAGTAATGACCCATGTGTTATTTGCATCATTTTGCACTTGTGGTCATTTATCCTTAGAACAAATACCCATCTTTTCACTTCCAAAAGAGGAACGGTAATCATGAGCGACCGGAAAAACAAGCCGAAAGCAAAAAGCAAAGAATCGCTCCTATCACAGGCAGAAATGGCGCTGCGTGAGAGTGAAGCTCGCTATCGTGAGCTCTTCGAAAGCGTGCCAGTTGGGCTTTATCGTTCCACCCATGACGGGAAATTTTTGGATGCCAACACAATCATTGCATATATATTTGGCTATCCCGATCGAGAATCTTTCCTGGCCCTTTCAGCAAAAGATGTTTATGTAGATCTAACAGAACGTGAGCGCTGGCAAAGCCAATTGGAAAGCGAAGGGACTGTAAGAAATTTCGAATTTCGATCCAGGAAGGCAGATGGTACTTCAATTTGGGTACGCGATACCGCCCGAATTGTGCAGGATGGCTATGGTCAGATACTTTACTATGAGGGTAGCCTGGAGGATGTCACCGAACGAAAACAGGCAGAAATGGCACTGCGTGAAAGTGAAAGCCGTTACCGTGATCTCTTCGAAGGCGTGCCGGTTGGGCTTTATCGCACCACGCCAAATGGGAATTTTTTAGACGCAAACGCAGCCCTGGTGGATATGTTTGGTTATGATGATTTGGAGTCTCTTTTAGCAGCCCCCATGATCGCATCATATGTGGATCCCGAGGACCGTACGCGTTGGCAAGACCTCATAGAAAAAGAAGAAGTAGTACATAACTTTGAAATGCGTTTCCGCCGAGTTGACGGCACCATTATCAGGGTGCGCGATTCGGCAAGAATCATCCGAGACGAAAATGGACAAGTTATGTATTACAATGGCAGCTTGGAGGATATCACTAGTCGTAAGGAGGCCGAGGAGCGCCTGGCGCACGATGCTCTCCATGATGGACTCACAGGCCTGCCGAACCGAACTCTATTCCTGGATCGACTGGAACACGTCATTAAGAAAACGAATCGCTCCGGAGATTATGCCTTTGCGGTACTCTTCCTGGATATCGATCGTTTCAAACTGGTCAATGATAGTCTTGGGCACGCGATTGGAGATTTGTTGCTTATCGCCATTTCTGAGCGATTACAAAATAGCCTACGCCCAGGTGACAGTGTTGCACGTCTGGGAGGAGATGAGTTTGCTATCCTTTTGGAGGATGTCAACGACGCTGCCCACGCAACGCGAATTGCTAATCGCATCCAGGTAGAATTGATGCAGCCCAATATTCTGGAAGAACATCAAATTACCACATCCGCAAGCATTGGTATTACGCTGAGTAAAGATGAGTACAAAGACGCCGAAGAATTACTTCGTGATGCTGATACAGCTATGTACCGTGCTAAAGCTTTAGGGAAAGCCCGGCATGAAATATTTAATCCCGGCATGCATGCCGAAGTCACTTCGGTTTTGCAATTGGAAGCAGATTTGCGACAGGCAATCAAGGACCAAGAATTTAGAGTTTTCTACCAGCCCCTGGTTTCCCTCGAGAGCGGGCAGATTGTAGGGACAGAGGCATTACTGCGCTGGCAGCATCCACAACGCGGAATTTTGCCACCTGGTACTTTTATCACAGTATTGGAAGAAACGGGGATGATTGTGCCCGTCGGCGAATGGGTTCTGCGGACAGCCTGCACCCAGAATAAGGCCTGGCAAGATGCTGGGCATCTTGGTCTAAGAATTGCGGTCAATTTTTCAGTGCGTCAAATCCAACTTAAGAACTTACCTGATCTGGTACGAGACGTGCTTGATGAAACAGGCATGCCTCCCGAAACGCTTGAATTGGAGATCACCGAAAGCGTTGCCATCAAAGATGCGGAGCAAACGATCAAAATCCTGAATGCACTTCACGAGATTGGCGCAGGAATTTCGTTGGATGATTTTGGGAGTGGATATTCCTCCCTGGGTTATTTGAACCAGTATCCATTCGAAAAATTAAAAGCCGACCGCTCATTTGTGATGGACATTATCAATGATCCAAGCGACGCCGCCATTACAGCCGCCATTATTGCTATGGCCCATAGTCTGAAGATACGGGTGGTAGCTGAAGGAGTGGAGACAAAAGAACAGCTAGACATGCTACGTTCACAGGATTGTGACGAAGTGCAAGGATATTACTTTAGCCGCCCCGTTCCTGCCCAACAACTGGATAAATTACTCGAAAACATGCAAATAATACCCAAATCCGAAAACAAATGAATCAAATAATAGAAACTCTACTCAACCGAAAATCCATGCGTGCCTATGAAAAACGCGCGATCGAACCGGGCGTCAGGGCTGCGATCCTTAAAGCGACCCTACGCGCGCCAACAGCGGGAAATATGATGCTGTATTCCATCATCGAAGTGACCGACCAGAGCAAAAAAGACAAACTGGTAAAAACCTGTGATAACCAACCCTTCATTGCGCGCGCTCCGATGGTCTGGCTGTTTCTGGCGGATTACCAACGCTGGCATGATTATTTCATCCATTCGAATGTGGAGAAGCTAGGAAAGCCTATGCGTGTACCCGAAGAAGGCGATCTGTTCCTGGCTTGCTGCGATGCGCTCATTGCTGCTCAGAACGCGGCCATCGCTGCAGAGTCGTTTGGGTTGGGCTCATGCTATATCGGCGATATCATGGAAAACTACGAAGCCCATAAAGAGATGTTCAATCTGCCGGGTTATGTCTTCCCGATCTGCATGCTGGTCTTCGGTTATCCTACCCAGCAGCAGAAAAAGCGTGAGATGACAACACGCTTCGACGAAAAATTCATCCTGTTTGAAAATCAATACCGTCAGCTCAAATCTGCCGAATTCGATGAGATGTTCGCTGAACGCGAAAGCCAGATGCCCAAGGGGGCAGCGATGGAAGGCATTGATAACTTCGGCCAGGCCATGTACCAGCGCAAGTTCAGCTCCGATTTTTCGGTCGAGATGAGCCGATCAGTGCGAGAGTGGTTGAAGGGCTGGGACAGTCAAAAGGCATAATTGGATTAGAATATTCAAAGAATAAATTTAGGAGGATATATGCCTAAAGTAGATGATGTTGGACATAGCGATTACACTATCCCTAAAATAGAGGTGTTATCCAAGATTTTTGACATGCATCTAATGATTACACAAGCTGTCATTAGGAAATATTCTTCATTCAGGCGAAAGTATCGTTATATTGACATGACAGCCGGAAAAGGTTTTGTACCATTAGTAACCTTGTTTCGAAAATCAATAAGATTAAGCCATTAGAATGGTCTGGGAAAAGCCTTGTTCACCATAATAAATTACTTGGAAGCCCGTTAGTTTTTCTAACCGTTGCAGAATCAGAAAAAGCTCAGGTACGTTATCGGAGCGATTTTATTGAGGCCAACGGAGAGAACTACCGAGAATTATTAGATGCAATTGCGCAACACTCGCGACTAAATAATTGGCAAGGAATAAGCAACAAAGTTACTCCGCATTGTGATAACTATGAACAAGTCATTCCTGAACTGCTAGGTACTGTTGACAAAAAAGAATTGGGATTAGTTTTTATAGATCCATCTGGTAACAAACCAGATATTGAAACACTAAAACTCATAACAAAAATGCGCCCAAAAATGGAATTACTCTTGTATATCACTGCAACAAATATAAAACGAGAATTTGGATATACCGGAAAACTCCTCTCAGACTACATGAAAGAGGTAGGTAAAGAGTTTTGGCTAATCAAGAAGCCTATGAAAGGTGATAGGCATCAATGGACTTTTTTGCTTGGAAGCAATTCAGATATTTTTCGTGATTACAAGAAAATTGATTTTTTGAGACTGGATTCTGATGAAGCCCAAAAGTTTTTCCCAAGACTGAATCTTACAGTTAAGCAACGTGCGCAGATGATGCAACCAAAACTACCAAATATAGATGATGGATAAAACATAAGTTCTATCATATGATAAAATGAAATCGTCTCTATTGGAGGAGAAATGGCTCGCTCAGGAATCGAGTGGACAGAATCTACCTGGAATCCACTCACCGGCTGTACAAAAATCAGTCCCGGCTGTAAATACTGCTACGCCGAGCGTATGGCAAAACGGCTCAAAGCAATGGGGCAGCCGAACTATATCAACGGCTTTAAGTTGACCATGCATGAGCATGTGCTTGAAAAACCATTGAGCTGGAAGACCCCACAATTTATTTTTGTCAACTCAATGAGCGATCTCTTCCACAAAGACGTACCTTTAGAGTTTATCCAACGCACCTTTGATGTAATGAAACACGCAGATTGGCATCGTTTCCAAGTGCTAACAAAACGCTCTGAACGATTGTTAGAACTCAGTCCACACTTAGAATGGACAGAAAATATCTGGATGGGTGTCAGTGTTGAAAACGCGAATTACACCTTCCGTATTGATGATTTGCGCAAAACCGGTGCAAAGATTAAGTTTTTATCCGTTGAACCATTGATTGGGCCATTGCCAAAACTCAATTTGAAGGACATTGATTGGGTCATCGTTGGCGGCGAGTCCGGGCCTGGCGCTCGTCCATTGGAAAAAGAGTGGGTTACAGGTATACGTAATCAATGTGTAAAAGCTAAAGTGCCTTTCTTCTTCAAACAGTGGGGAGGAGTTCACAAAAAGAAAGCTGGCAGAGTGCTTGAAGGTCGCACTTGGGATGAAATGCCGGTCAATATAAATTTGGTAAACGTATAATTGAATTCACACAACCTCGAATCAAAAAACCCCTGGAGCAGTTGCTCCAGGGGTCTCGTATGTTACACAGAGTGGTGGCTTAGAAACTACCAGGAATGGTAACGTTGGCGGCTTGCAAGCCTTTCGGGCCTTGTTCGATTTCGAACTCGACCTGCTGGCCTTCGTCCAGGCTGCGGAAACCGTCAGCCTGAATTGCGGTGAAATGCACGAATACATCCTCGCCGCCTTCATGAGCAATAAAGCCGTAGCCCTTGCTTCCGTTGAACCATTTGACTGTGCCGGTGATACGTTCGGACATTGTGTTTGCCTCCTTATGGCAAAAGAAAAAAAGTTGTTTCAGGTACTTGTTTCGTTCCATCGGACAGTCAACAAAAAAGCTCACGGATAACCACCGTGAGCCGCCTTCGTCGTACATATACCGCGAACTTACCAGTATCCTTCGCGCGAAGGATAACATCACTTTAGCGGGCTGTCAAACCCAATTTCCCGACAATTTCACCCTGGTTTTTGCATTTTACAATACACATTGTGCCCACTGCTTATTTATGGTTAAATCAACCCTACATGAAACCTGTCAACTATAACCAAATCAGCAAAATATATGATGATGTCCGCGAAGGTGACCTGGCTCTCATCCAGCGCCTGACCCAGAAACTCCCCTCCAAATCTGATGTGCGCGTGTTAGATATCGGCTGTGGAACCGGCAACTACACTGATCTGTTTCAGAAACTCTCACGGGTCCAGGTCTATGGAATTGAACCATCTGCCGGGATGCTCGATAAAGCCCGCCAGAAAAACAAAAATATTACCTTCAAATCCGGGCAGGCCGATAATATCCCTTTTGATAATGATTTCTTTGATTTCGTCTACATGACCGACGTGGTCCACCACGTACTTGATATCAAAGCCATGTTTGAGGAAACCTGGCGTATACTCAAGCCTGGCGGGGCTGGATGTATTATGACGCAGTCCCACCAACAGATTGAAGCGCGGCCCATCGCCCAGTACTTTCCCGCCACAGCGCGCGTTGACAAAGAACGCTATCCCGATATCCCTGAAATCATCCAAGTTGCCAGCACCCGGGGCTTCACAGGGGTAAAGAGCGAAATTCTTCGTGAAGACACAGTCGACCTGGATGCAAGCTACCTCGAACTGGTACGGAAAAAAGGCTATTCTATGCTACACCTGATCTCGGAAGAGGAATACCAGGTTGGGTTGCAAAAACTTGAACAAGCGTTGGTTAACGGGCCAGTCACCGTTCAACCCTCCGGTGCAACATTAGTCTGGTTCATAAAAATATAATCCACACTCACGCATCTATCCTTCCCTACCGCTTTGTGGTTTAATCCCCTCCGCGAAGGATTTAATGGACTCAAAAACCCTTAATGTACTTGAACATGACAAGATCCTCGATCGGCTTTCTGAGTATTGTGACTTCTCCGCCTCGAAGAAACTGGCGCAAGCCATTCAACCAACTGCGCATCTGGACGAAGCCCGACGCCTGTTGACCGAAACGACGGAAGCGCGCTTTCTGTTTTCCACGCGAGACCTGACCATCGGTGGTTCGCATGATATCCGCGAGGCAGCCGATTTGGCCGCGCGCGGCGGCACCCTCGAATCTCAGTCTCTGTTGGATATTAAATCTACATTGATTGCCAGTCGTGAACTGAAAAAATCGCTGGAGGAAGCTGCTGAAGAAGCCCCGCGCTTGGCAGAGATCGCGGTCGGTTTGCCTGAAACACGTGGGCTGGTTAGCGCTATCACCAAGGTGCTTTCTGAGCGTGGAGATGTTTTGGATTCGGCATCACCAAAATTAGGTAGCATCCGCCGTGAGAAAAAGGTTTCGCATGACCGGCTGATGACCAAACTAAATAAGTACATCACCGACAGCAAAACCACCTCTATGCTGCAGGAAACCATTATCACCCAGCGAGATGGGCGTTATGTCATCCCTCTGCGCTCCGAGTTCAAGGGGCGCATCAAGTCAGTAGTACATGATCAGTCATCATCTGGCGCGACGTTGTTCGTTGAGCCAATTGCAGTGGTGGAACTCAACAACCGTACGCGAGAGCTCGAATTGGCTGAACGCGACGAAGAACGCCGTGTATTGGCAGAACTCTCTGCTCAGGTGGGTGAACATGCCGAAGAACTAACCTATGGGGTCGAGAATTTGGCCGTGCTCGATTTGACCTTCGCGAAGGCAAAATTTGCAGATGAAATCGATGCCAACGAGCCGGTGCTGCACGAGATTCGCTCAAGGGCGAAACGCAAAGTCTCTGAGAAAGATGCTTCGCCCCATCCCGCGATGCGACTTATGAAGGCACGGCACCCCTTATTAGCACCCGATACAGTCGTGCCGATTGATATATACCTCGATCCCGGAGTTCGCGCGTTGGTTATCACCGGCCCGAACACCGGTGGTAAAACCGTCTCGCTCAAAACGGTCGGTTTGCTGACACTCATGGCGCAATCCGGTTTGCATATCCCAGCCGAGAGCGGCTCCGAACTACCTTGTTTCAAAACTGTTTGGGCTGATATCGGCGACGAGCAATCTATCGAACAATCGCTGAGCACTTTCAGCGGTCACCTGACCAATATCGTTCGGATTCTGAAAAAGTCCAATAATTGCTCGTTGGTTATCCTCGACGAATTAGGGGCAGGCACCGATCCCGTTGAAGGCGCAGCCTTGGCACGTGCCATTCTGTCGGAGATGCTCGAACGCGGCATAACCACCTTCGTCGCAACCCATTACTCAGAATTAAAAATCTACGCCCATGGCACAGATGGCGTGGTAAATGCCTCACTGGAATTTAACATCAAGACTCTGCGCCCCACCTACAAGCTGACTATCGGCCTCCCCGGCCGCTCCAACGCTCTGTCCATTGCCACACGCCTCGGTCTGGACCAGAAGATCGTCTCCGCTGCAAAAGGCGAGATTAAACCCGAGAATATCCGCGCTGACAAACTGCTCGACGACATTCGCAAGGAACGCAACCGCACAGGACGCGAACGCCAGAAAACCGCCAAAGCTCGCAAAAAAGCAGAAGATCTAAATCGTGAGCTGGAAGCCCGTCTCGAAAACATCGAAGACGAGCGCCGTGAGGTGCTGGAAAAGGCGCGCGCCGAAGCCGAATTGGAAGTGGCCATATTAAAGAAAAACATTGACTCTCTCAAGGGGCAACTCAAGAAAGCCCGCCAACCACTGGAGGCGCTAAAAGATGTGGAAGAGAAAATTGAGAAGATCGAAGAAAAGGTAGATGCGCCGGTTGAGAGAAAAGTGAAACGGGTGACAGTAAGCGGTGATCAGTCGCCACTGCGCCTAGGCGAGAAAGTTATCGTCGCGTCGCTAAATGCCGAAGGTGTGATAACAGCTTTGGGCGAGTCAGATGCGGAAGTTCAGGTTGGAAGTCTGCGCATTCGGGCTAAGCTGCCCGAATTACAGAGAAAATCTACTGAGGCAGGAAGTTCAAAATCCAAAAAGAAAACTGGGACACCCGCCGAGTCTGTAAGCATGAACATCTCTGCATCCCCCGGTGTCGAACTTGATATTCGCGGCCAAGCTTCCGATGACGCGCTCGACAAGCTTGATCGTTACCTAGACCGGGCCTATGCGGCTGGCCTACCCTTCGTACGCATCATCCACGGCAAAGGGACAGGTAAATTGCGCCAGGTGGTGCGCAACGCGCTGAAACAAAATTCATACGTGAAATCTTTTGAAGAAGGCGGGCCTAAAGAGGGTGGTGAAGGTGTGACGGTTGCCAAGATCGGGTAGATAAAAAAATACGGGAGGCATCGTGAAACACAAAACCATAGTACAGGGACTGGCATGGGCAGCATGGATTGTCTTCATCGCAAGCCTGTTTTTCCCGACAGAAACCCACACATTGCCACTTGAAGCCTCGCAGTGGCAGTGCTCCAACAGACCTGCTTATTGTGGCTGGCAGAGCACTATATTTTTCACCTTTTCACCAGCAATACTATTACTGAACCTTGTTCAAAGTATTCCTACAGCAATTCTCTACCCCGAAATGCTGGGGGTACAACTCAACATCGTATTTACAATGATGATTTATTCTGTCATCGGGTTGGGGCAGTTTACTGTCGTGCTTAGCCCGCTGTGGCCATTCAAGATCAAAAAAGTCTCCCGGCAAAAGTTACTCTTATGGATAATCGGTTTGAGCACTCTTTCTGTTATTGTTTATGGCTTATTCCCCGACATCAGACAGGGACTTGATCTGCTAAGTGGTTATTACTTGTGGGCCTTATCGTTTGTGTTGTTGTTTGGCGCTTCCATCTTGATGTTGAGTAAAAAGGATGAGGCATCCTTTATGGATAGGGGTAACTAAATTTTCTACATTCACGCTTTCAGCAGGGCACAGAAAACGGCGCCCAAATATTTTACCTCTTGAAAAATGAACTAAAAGTTCATATAATATGAATATAGGGTTCATATAATGCTGGTTTCCGAATGGCCTCAACTCCCAACCCATATCCTTGATTTAGAACAGCAAGGATTGGTAACGCGCACCTTCCGACGTTTAGATCCCGGCCGCCAACAGGCTGTCATCCAAGCCATCCTGGATGAAGCCGTTGAAAAAAGCCCTGCTTCTCTCAATATCAAATACGTAGCTCGGCGTGCCGGAGTTGCTGTTGGCTCCTTATACCAGTATTTCGGCAACCGGGATAACTTGTTGGCCTTTGCAATCGAACTATGTGTCCACCAAATGACCGATTTATTTGCTATGTCTCATCAATATTTAGTAGATATGCCTCTGCGTGAGGCCTTAACTGCATATCTGACCTATGGCATTGAATGGAGTCAAACCCAGCAGGGATTTATTCAATTCTTTGGGCGGGCAGCTTACCTGGGTGATCCAGAGCTGAAGAAAAAGGTAGTGCAACCTGTCGCTACTGCCATGCGGGAGATGGTTGAAGACATGCTTTCGGCAGCTGCTCAACGTGGCGAAATCAGATCGGACCTGGATTTGGAAGCAATGTCTCGCGTGGTCAACGCCCTGACGATTGCAATCGGCGATTCACAGCTGCTACCAAATCTCAACCACTATTTCCAGGTCACGGATAAGGATATGACAATCCAGCGCGTCGTCGCGGCGCTGATCGATTTGGTAATGAATGGTATTTCAAAGGAGGATACAAATCAAAATGACTGACTCATCCGCTCGTATAATTTCTGGCCTACTCTTCCTGGCTTTCTCAGCCTTTGCACTCTGGTGGCTTCGTCGTGAATACAAACAGCATAAAAAACTGACCTGGTTCGGTTCCCTCGTCCACGTAATTTTGTACGCTTTCCACGGCATGTTCTGCGGAACGCTGGCCATGGGAGCGGATGGTACATATCCACCGGGTCGCCTGCTTTGGCTAGGCATCCCGCTAATGGTCATCGGCCTTGTGATGACGCTTTTCGCAATGGATTTGTTCCGCAAGTTTTCACGCTGGCTGGGTAGTGACACACCAGGCCTGCAAACAAATGGACTATATCGCTACAGTCGTAATCCACAATTCGTCGGGTATGGATTGCTCATTTTGGGATATTTTCTAGCCTGGTGGAATTCCCTAGCTTGGATCGGGTTACTTTCCTATATCGCCCTTGCTTTCGCTGTAACACTCCTTGAAGAAGAACATCTAAATCGTATTTATGGTGCTTCCTATCGAGATTATTGCAAGCGCGTACCGCGTTACCTTGGCTTACCAAAAAGGAGTTAAATCATGCCCCCATTAATGCGACGCATCTTCTGGTTTCTCAACAAGTTCTTTATGGTTCCCATGTTCCGGCTAGGATTTGGGCCGTTTTTTGGCAATCCCTTCACCGGCTATATCATGGTGTTGAAAACGATCGGTAGAAAGTCGGGGGTAGTTCGTTATGCACCAGTCAATTACACCATCTATAAAGGCAACGTCTTCTGCATTTCAGGTGGACGCCAGAGTTCGGATTGGTATAAAAACCTGCACACCAATCCTAAGATCGAAATCATCCTGCCCGGTGGAAATATCTACTCTCATATGGATGAGATAACTGACTCAGATGAAAAGGTGTTGATTGCCCGCCAGGTACTAAAAAACGCAGGGTTTGCCGGTTTTTTGGTGGGCTATAACCCGTTCAAAATCAGTGACGAGGAACTAAAAACCAAAATTGCCGACTTGCCGGTCTTGCAGTTTCAGCCACTTGGATTGGGCAACGGCGCATCCGATGCGGGTGGCTGGGCATGGATTTTGGCAATTGTCCTTAGCATCCTGGTGGTGCTAACTTTAGTACTTTAATTTAGGCGCTTGTTAGAAAGAAGGTCGGTGTGACCAATACTGTCTTACAAACCGAGAACCTGTCCAAGCGTTATGGTTCGATCACGGCAGTCAAAGATTTATGCCTGGAAATCCAGCGGGGCGAGATATTTGGTCTGCTCGGTCCTAATGGGGCTGGCAAGACTACCTCGATCAACCTGATTTGTGGATTGCTCAAACCAGATGCCGGACGTGTCTTTATCCACGGGAAAGCAGTCAACGGCAGCGATGCGGAAATCCGATCTCGTGTTGGGGTTTGTCCACAAAATACGATTTTATGGGGCAAGTTGACCTGCCTGGAACAATTGGAATTCATCGGCGAGATGTATGGCATGAACCGGTTAGATGCCCGCCGGCGTGGGCAGGAACTGTTGGAGATCATGGGATTAAGCGAACGCCGAAATCGCTTGGCATCTACGCTTTCCGGAGGAATGCAGCGCCGTCTCAACATCATCCTGGCACTGGTACATGATCCCGATATCCTGGTACTGGACGAACCAGAAGCAGGCCTTGATCCACAAAGCCGCGTGTTGGTACGTGAATACATCCGCGACTGGGCCAGGCAACGCGATCGCACGGTCATCTTGACCACCCATAACATGGACGAAGCCGACCGCATGGCCATGCGGGTAGCTATCATGGATCGCGGTGAGTTGTTGGTACTGGATACTCCCGAGACACTCAAACGTCAGGTCGGGGAAGGAGACGTGCTCGAAATCGATCTGAACGGGAAACAAAGCCAGTCACTAGAGCACGGTTTAGAGGTTGTTTCTAGGCTGGCACCTCAAACAAGTTTGATTGGCAAAACATTGGTTATCCGTGCCAAAGGCGCAGTGGATTTGTTAATGGTTATCACTGAAACCTTGCGTGCCGCCGGCTTCCAACCCGGGGAAATTCGTTTGCGAGAGAACACCTTAGAAGATGTGTTCATTGCGTTGACCGGAAGAAGGTTGAGGGAATAAACATGCGTATCTTATCCGTTTTTCGCGTCTCACTACGGGAACAATTACGTAGCCCATGGGATTTGATCCTGACCCTATTACTGGCCCCGATGTTTATCTGGCTATATTGGTCAATGATGGGTGGAGGATCTACATATTACAAAGTGCTTGTTATCAACAACGACAGAGGCAGCTGCCCGATTGGTGATTCGGCTCAAACCTGCGCCGTGCAAGCTATAGACCAAATGGCCTCATTGATGTATGAAAGCGGTACGCCCTTACTCAAAATCACCAATGTCCAAGATCGCTCCGAAGCCGAATCCATGCTCCGTAACCGAAAAGCCTTCGCGTTGGTTATCTTCTCTGAGGGTTTCACTGAATCTATCATCAGTGGTCAGCCCATCGACGAAGCCCAAATTACCTATGTCGGAGACTTAACCAATCCTTACTATACGCCAGCGGTGGTATTTTCAAACGCCGTCCTTGATAGTTATGTAAGGGAAGCCACCGATCAACCAAGCCCCATCCTTGTGGCGGAAGCACCACTAGGTGGATCAGCATCCCGCAGTGAATTTGAAGTGTATGTCCCTGGGTTGCTCATCGTTGCTGGCACAATGATGCTTTTTTCAATTGCTATTCTCATCACCCGTCAGGTTGAATCGGGCACGGTGCGCCGACTACAAATCACCCGCATGACTGCGCTTGATATGCTGGGAGGCATCAGTATCCTTTACGTTCTAATATCAGTGATTACAGTCGCCCTTTCCTTTGCCACGGCCCAAGCGCTCGGCTTCACGAGTCAGGGACCACTTTGGGTTGGGATATTGATTTGTGCTATCACTGGCGTTTCAGTTGTTGGTGTTGGATTGATCACAGCCTGTTTCTCAAAGACGGTGGCGCGCGCCGCAATCATTGTTAACTTTCCCCTGTTCCTGATACTGTTTTTTTCAGGAGCTGTCTTCCCGGTTGGGAATCCGCATTTATTCACACTAGCCAGCCGAGATTATGGCCTTTTCGATTTGCTGCCACAAACCCATGCTACAAACGCTCTAAACAAAGTCCTTTCACTGGGTGTAGGTTTGTGTGAAGTCAGTTTTGAACTCACCGCTCTGACAGTACTCTCTTTATTGTATTTTATTATCGGCGTCTGGCTTTTTAGGAAGATGTATTTACATGCCAGCTAAAATATTTATTACTAATCAAGAATGCACGCATACAATAGGACATAAATACTCCCTCAGGGCTTTCTTAAAGTAGCAAAATCAGGTCAAAAACCTTGTTGGGGTGAGC
>CAZCPP010000023.1:0-21748 GCA_964500655.1 uncultured Anaerolineaceae bacterium
TCCGAGAAGGTGGCTTGACCGTCGGCGCTGGCGTCGTCACCAAAATCATCGAATAGGTGAAGAATGTCTAAACAGAAAATCCGCATCCGCTTGAAGGCCTATGATCATCGTGTTCTCGATCAATCTGCTAAACGTATTGTCGAGACTGCGGAACGCAGCGGCGCTCAAGTAGTTGGCCCCGTACCCTTGCCAACTAAGCTAGAACGCTTTACAATACGGCGCTCGACTTTTATTGACAAAGATTCTCACGAGCACTTTGAAATCCGCACACATAATCGCCTGATAGACGTGCTGGATCCTGATTCAAAAACGATTGATATGTTGATGCGTCTAAACCTGCCTGCAGGTGTAGACATCGAGATAAAAATTTAACAATTAAAACTTAACAGGCCTGACTTGCTTTGCAGTTAGATCTGCTAGTGTGGCAAGACAGCACAGTGCAAGAACTTGTCTGTGTGTGAACGCAAAGAAAGCGCTTCACGCCGGACTTGTTGACTGCCCTGTGTGGAGATGATGCAGCCAAAGCCCAGGCTGACAGTCTCGACATAATTTTTAGAAGGAGAAAACTGAGCATGATGAAAGGGCTTATTGGAAAGAAGATCGGCATGACCCAGATCTTCGATGAACAAGGTGTTGCACATCCTGTAACACTCATCGAAGCTGGGCCGTGTTATGTTACGCAGATCCGTGATCCTCAGAATGAAGGCTATTCGGCGGTTCAGCTCGGTTTTGGTGAGGTCAATCCCAAACGCCTGACTGGCGGTCAGTTAGGACATCTCAAGACCAATGAAATCCCCCCTTTACGCATCCTACGTGAATTTCGTATCAAGAATGCAGAAATCAATGTCGGTGAAAAAGTGACAGTTGATATCTTCGCGGTTGGAGAGCGCGTGGATGTGATAGGCACCAGCAAAGGTAAAGGTTTTGCAGGTGGTGTTAAACGCTACGGTTTCCGTGGTGGACCAAAAACACACGGTCAATCTGACCGTCAGCGTGCTCCAGGTTCTCGTGGAGCGGGAACTACACCCGGACGTGTTTTAAGGGGTTCGCGTGGTCCTGGCCACATGGGGAATAAACGAGTAACTGTACAGGCTCTTCAAGTTGTTCTTGTTGATACAGAACGCAATTTGCTTGGTGTACGGGGGGCTGTCCCTGGACCAAAGGGCGGTCTGATTACGATTAAAGAGGCGCGCAAACAATAGGCGCTTTGAATGGGAGTATGAAAGCGATGAAAGTAGACGTTTTCGACATGAAAGGTAAGAAGGTAAAGCAGGTCGAATTACCTGCGGCTGTCTTCGAAGCGCCGATCAATGTAGATTTAATGCATCAGGCTTATGTTCGTCAGATGGCGAATGCGCGCCTAGGAACGCACAAGACAAAGACTCGCAGCGAAGTAGCTGGTGGTGGACGAAAACCATGGCGCCAGAAGGGGACAGGCCGAGCCCGACAAGGTTCAACTCGTGCCGTGCAATGGAAAGGTGGAGGTCGTGTTCACACACCCCGCCCACGCAGCTACGAGCAAGCAATGCCTAAAAAGATGCGCCGTGCAGCGCTTCGGTCGGCGCTTTCTGCTAAAGCTGCAGATGCAGGTATTGTGGTAGTGGATGAGATCGCACTCGATGAACCGAAGACACGGCTTTTGGTCAAAGTGCTGAACAAGCTTGTAGGTGAAATGAGCGCTTTAGTTTTACTACCTGAAAAAGATCAGGCCTATGATGTAGTTATGCGCTCAGCTGATAATCTTGCTGATGCAAAGGTTTTATTGGCAGGTTATTTGAATATTCGCGATTTGCTTGGTTACGACAGGGTAATCTTATCGCTAAAAACCCTTGATGCTTTGAAAGCACATTTGGGATAGGAGAGTATAGATGACAACCATTTATGATGTACTTATCCGCCCTTTGGTTACAGAGAAGTCAAGTTATCAGTCTGGTACTCTTAATCAATATTCTTTCGTGGTTGCAAATCATGCGACAAAAACAATGGTTAAGGATGCGGTTGAGACGATTTTTGATGTAAATGTGGCGCGTGTAAATATAATAAACACTCCTGCCAAGCGTGGTCGCCGTGCGCGTAGCCGTCGCCTCTTGGTGCGCCGTCCTGGTTACAAAAAGGCTATCGTCACTCTGGCGGCAGGAGAAACCCTAGAAATATTTGAAGGGGTGCAGTAATGCCAGTAAAAAAATATAAACCTGTAACTCCTGGTCAGCGTGGAATGACCGGGCACACTTTTGAAGATATCACGAAATCGAAACCAGAACGTTCATTGTTACTTCCACAACGTAAGAAGGGTGGTCGTAATGTGCATGGTCGTGTCACTGTTCGTCATCGGGGTGGTGGTCATCGCCGACACCTCCGAATTGTTGACTTTAAGCGTGATAAACATGAAATTCCTGCTAAAGTAGCGGCCATCGAATACGATCCAAATCGTTCAGCTCGTTTGGCCTTGTTGCATTATGCTGATGGCGAAAAGCGCTATATCGTTGCCCCTCTGGGTTTAAAAGTCGGCGATTCGGTTATGTCCGGATCCAGCGCAGAAATTCGCACTGGAAACGCATTGCCAATTTCAAGCATTCCGGTTGGGACCACTATCCATAATATTGAGTTGCGGGAAGGTAAGGGTGGCCAGTTAGTCCGCTCTGCAGGAAGCTCTGCTCAGTTACTGGCTAAAGAAGGTGACTTTGCGCAAGTTCGTATGCCTTCTGGTGAAGTACGTTTGATTCGTCAGGCATGTTATGCCACTATAGGCCAAATTGGCAATATGGATCATAGTAATATAAAACTGGGCAAGGCTGGGCGCAAACGTCATCTTGGTATTCGCCCAACGGTTCGCGGCTCAGCAATGAGTCCGCGTGATCATCCCCATGGTGGTGGCGAAGGTCGTCAACCTATTGGTCTCCCTGGGCCGAAAAGCCCGTGGGGACAGCCGACCCTCGGCTATAAAACCCGCCGTAATAAGCAGACCGATAAGTATATTGTGCGCCGTAGAAGTAAGAAGAATCGTTAGGCGCTGAGAGTAGATGAGGTAAGCAGATATGTCAAGATCGTTGAAAAAAGGCCCATTCATTGAGCCAAAACTGCTTAAAAAAATTGAAGCGATGAACCAGAAGGGCGAAAAGACAGTTATTCGCACCTGGAGCCGCGCTAGTACGATATTTCCCCAGATGGTGGGGCACACAATTGCTGTCCATGATGGCCGTCGACATGTGCCGATTTACATCACTGAAAATATGGTCGGGCATCGCCTGGGTGAATTCGCGCCAACACGAACATTCCGTGGTCATTTAGCGGAGAAGAAATAGAGGAAACCATGCAAGATTTTCAAGCAAAGTTACGGTTTCTTCCTCTCTCGGCTCAAAAGGTTCGCTTAGTTGTGGATATGGTACGAGGAAAAGATGCGGTTGAAGCTATGGAATTGTTACGCTTTATTCAGAAACGCGCTGCACATCCGGTCAGCAAATTGCTAGCTTCTGCTATCTCAAATGCCGAAGAGAATTTTGGCATTAGTCGAGATGACTTGTACGTTGCTAAAATCTTTGCTGATGAGGCTCCTACTCGTCGTTGGCGTCGTTTTGGTGCTCGTGGTCGCTTTAAACCGATTTTACGTCGCACCTCGCATGTCACTGTTGTTTTGCGCGAGCGCAGCGCATAATCAAAAATGGAAAGAGAGCTAAGGAGAAATTATGGGACGTAAAGTTCATCCAGTAGGTATGCGCTTGGGCGTGAATGAAACTTGGCATGGACGTTGGTTTGCTGAAGGTGCTCAATATCGTCAGCAACTACATCAAGATTTAGCAGTTCGAAGTTTATTGGAAGGAGTCTCATCTAAGGGTGGGGCTGCTTACACTGAAGAAGTGCGAAAGTTGCGCACCGAGATGCCTGAACCCGTATTAAAAAATCGCGCGGGTGTCTCACGCATTGATATTGAGCGTTTCCCTGGCAAGATTCGTATTGCAATTCATACGGCCAAGCCAGGTGTTCTTATTGGTCGTAAAGGTGAGTCGGTCAAGAAAATCCGCGCAGCCCTTGAGACTTTAATCAGTAAAAAAGTAAATTTGGATATCAAGGAAATTGACTCTCCGGATGTCGATGCAAAATTAGTTGCATTGAATATAGCCGATCAATTGTCACGTCGAATTAGCTACCGACGTGCGATGAAACGAGCTATCCAGCAGGCGATGCGTTCTGGAGCCGAAGGTGTCAAGATCATGGTGAGTGGTCGTTTAGCGGGTGCCGAAATGGCTCGCACGGTATGGTTGCGTGATGGCCGAGTGCCTTTGCAGACCTTGCGTGCAAAAATTGATTTCGCTGTTGTAGATGCATTTACGGGCTACGGCGTAATTGGTGTCAAGGTTTGGATTTATAAGGGCGAATCGATGCCCGAAGTAGAAGAAATAGTCGACACGACAGAAGGCGTGTACGTGAGCGAATAGGCTGCGTTGCCTGGTTGTCTGTGAAAAGAGGAAAGTTATTATGTTGATGCCAAAACGTGTAAAGTGGCGTAAGCAAATGCGCGGCCGAATGAGAGGCAAGGCTCTGCGTGGAGCACAGGTGTCTTTTGGTGAGTTTGGACTTCAGGCATTGGAGCCGGGTTGGATTACTGCTCGTCAAATAGAAGCTGCCCGTCGAGCAATCGTACGTGAGATGAAACGTCGTGGCAAAGTGTGGATCCGCATATTCCCGGCTAAACCATACACCCAGAGAGCTGCTGAATCTCGTATGGGTAAAGGAAAAGGCACTGTAGAGTATTATGTCGCTACAGTTAAACCTGGTCGAATAATGTTTGAAGTTGGCGGTTTGTCAGCAGATATTGCGATTTCAGCGCTGAAGCATGCGCGGTATAAGCTCCCGATTAAGACAAAAATCGTGGCACGCAGTACTGAAGCAGGAGAGCAGGCATGAAGCCCAGTGAGATCCGCGCTCTAAATCCGGAAGAAATTAAGTCCAGGCTGACTGATGCCCGGGAAGAGTTGATGAAGCTCCGTTTTCAGCAGGTGACTGGTCAGTTAACAGATACCAGCCGATTGCGAATCATTCGTCGTGATGTTGCGCGTATGGAAACAATTTTACGTGAGCAGTTGGCTGAAGCAGAAGGTGAAGCATGAACAATCGGCGTCGCATGACAGGTGTTGTTACAAGTAATAAGATGACGAAAACCGTCGTGGTTGAGATTTCTCGAAAGTATCGACACCCCTTATATAAGAAAGTCGTCCACTCCAGTAAACGTGTAAAAGCGCATGACGAACTGGAGTGTCAAATTGGCGACCAGGTAAAACTTGTTGCATCAAAACCGATTTCGCGCGAGAAGCATTGGGTAGTTGAAGGCATTGTTAAGCGTGAAACCCGAACGGAAGATGCAGGAGTTGACGCAAGCATTGATATCAGCCCTGAGGAAAGTGTTGAGGAATAGGCCATGATACAGCGAGAATCTCGTCTTAAAGTGGCTGATAATTCTGGCGCGCGAGAGATACTTGTCATACAGGTATTGGGTGGTTCTAAACGGAGATACGGCTCAATCGGTGACATTGTGGTTGCAACCGTTAAATTGGCTACACCGCAAGGAGCAGTCAAGAAAAGCGAAATTGTCCGCGCAGTAGTAGTTCGCGTGTCTAAGGAGTGGCGCCGTGAAGATGGCTCTTACATCCGTTTTGACGACAATGCTGCCGTTATATTGGATACTGATGGGAAGAATCCAAAAGGAAGCCGGATTTTTGGCCCTGTGGCCCGCGAATTACGTGAAAAAGGTTTCGTAAAGATCGTATCGCTTGCCCCAGAAGCACTTTAGGGCAACGAGGGAGCGTGAAAGAATGAGAGTAAAAATACGCAAAGGCGATACTGTTGAAGTGATCAGTGGAAGCTTTGAAGACAAAGGAAAACGTGGTGAGGTGATTAATGTATTACCTGATGAACAGCGCGTAGTTGTACAGGGTGTTAACCTACGCACAAAGCATCAACGCCAAGTTCAAACTCAGTCTGGCAAACAGATTAACCCTGGTCGCATCCAGTTCGAGGGAAAGTTGCACATTTCAAATGTAATGCTTGTATGCCCGAAATGCGACAAGCCTTCCCGCGTTAATATCCAGCGTGATGAAGAAGGCGCTCACCGGGTATGTAAAAAATGCCAGGCTATGGTGGATTAGTCTGTGGAGCACTAGATATGAACCGATTGCAAGAACAATATCAAAAAGATGTCGCACCCACGCTGTTTAAAGAACTCAGCTTCAAGAATGTGATGCAGATCCCGCGTGTTGAAAAAGTTGTGGTCAATATCGGCTTGGGAGAAGCGATGGAAGATTCCAAAGTGCTTGAAGCTGCTGTTTCAGATCTGACGCAAATTGTTGGTCAAAAGCCTGTTCTGACAAAATCGCGTAAGAGCATTGCGAATTTTAAATTGCGCGAAGGTGTTGTCATTGGAACCAAGGTTACCCTGCGTGGTGAGCGGATGTGGGCCTTCCTTGATCGTCTGATGAACGTTGCCTTGCCGCGTGTGCGCGATTTTCGAGGTGTTTCACCGAATGCATTTGATGGCCGCGGAAATTACACTCTCGGTTTACGAGACCAATTGATATTCCCTGAAATTGATTATGACAAGATTGACAAGCTGCGTGGTATGGAAGTGACAATAGTTACTTCTGCCAAGACAGATGACCAAGCACGAGCTTTGTTAGGGTTGCTTGGAATGCCGTTCAAGAAGGAAGCGTAATATGGCAAAGAAATGTATGCATTACCGTGAATTACGACGGCGTCATGCCGTTCAAGTACGACACCGATGTCAGCGTTGTGGCCGCCCTCGCGGCTATATGCGTCGCTTCGGATTGTGCCGAATTTGCTTCCGTGAGCTAGCCTTGCAGGGCAAAATCCCTGGCGTGACGAAATCATCCTGGTAGTGGGTGGAGGTAAAAGCATGAGTGTAAACGATCCTATTGCTGATATGCTGACTCGCATCCGCAACGGTATGATGGCAGGACATTCGCAGGTTGCAATGCCGAGTTCCAAGATCAAAGTGGAAATCGCTAAGATTTTGAAGGAAGAAGGCTTCATTGAGAGTTTTGAAGTCGCAAATGATGAGCGAACCAGTTTTATAGTATTACGCGTCAAGATGAAATATGTCGGTGAACGTCGTGAACGTCGTCCCGTGATCAGTGGTCTTGAACGTGTAAGTAAACCTGGCCGCCGTATTTATTCAAAAAAGCAGGATATCCCCTGGGTGCTCTCAGGTATTGGTATCGCGATCCTGTCTACACCAAAAGGTGTTATGACGGGTCAACGTGCTCGCCAATTGGGCGTCGGTGGCGAAATCCTCTGCAAAGTTTGGTAGGCAGGAGGTAAGAAGTGTCTCGAGTTGGAAACATGCCGGTGGAAATTCCAGGTGGTGTGCAGGTAGACATCAAGGGCTCAAACGTTCATGTAAAAGGTCCCAAAGGTGAGTTGAAAAGGACTTTTTCTCCGTTGATCAGCATCAAGATGGATGGGAACATTGTTATGGTTGAGCGCAAGTCAGATGCTCCTGCTGAGCGCGCATTGCACGGAACAACACGCTCGATCCTTGCTAATATGGTTCATGGTGTCAGTACAGGCTTTGAAATTGTATTGGAAGTAGAAGGGGTTGGGTACCGTGCTGAATTGAAAGGTAAAAACTTGGTACTGAATGTCGGATATTCTCATCCGGTCGAAATAGAACCTCCTGAAGGAATTAATTTCGAAGCGGATGCAAAATCGCGTCAGATCAAAGTGTTGGGTTACGATAAGGAAATGGTTGGACAAGTTGCAGCCAATGTTCGCAAAGTGCGCCCGCCGGAACCTTATCATGGCAAAGGCATTCGTTACCAAGGTGAGTATATTCGCCGGAAAGCTGGTAAAGCAGGGAAAGGAGTCGTTTAACCGATGGCTAACAAAACCCGAACTGTTGCGCGTCTTCGCCGGCACTCGCGCGTGCGTAAGAATGTCTCTGGTACCCCCGAATGCCCTCGTTTGAATGTATTTCGCAGCATCACAGATATATATGCTCAAATCATTGATGATCAAGCTGATCATACATTGGTTGCTGCTTCTTCTATTGATGGTGAATTACGAAAGAAAATGAAAGGCCTGAGCAAAATTGAGCAGGCTAAACTGGTCGGTCAGGCTGTAGCAGATCGCGCTAAAAGCAAAGGTATCACGAAAGTCGTCTTTGATCGAGGCGGTTTCCAGTATATGGGTCGTGTCAAGGCTTTGGCTGAAGGCGCGCGTGAAAACGGTCTGCAGTTTTAGGTTGAGTGGAGAACGAAATGTCAAAATTTGAGAAAATGGACCAGGATCAATTTGAAGAGCAGTTTGAAGAGCGTGTGATTGAGATTGCTCGCGTCGCAAAAGTAGTGAAAGGCGGCCGCCGCTTCCAATTCCGCGTTACAGTTGTAGTTGGCGATAAACGTGGAAATGTCGGTATGGGTGTTGGGAAAGCAAATGCGGTGCCCGATGGAATGCGGAAGGCTTCTGAACGCGCCCGCAAAGACCTGCGGACTGTAAACCTATCTGGCACAACAATCCCTCATCAGATGATTGGTAAAGTTGCCGGTGCACGTGTGTTACTCAAACCCGCATCCCCAGGTACAGGTGTTATTGCTGCTGGTGGTGTGCGCGCTGTATTGGAAGTAGCTGGTGTGCGCGATATTCTCACTAAATCTATGGGTAGCGCTAATATCTTAAACGTTGTAATGGCCACATTTCAGGCTTTGGATAATATGAAATCTCCGCATGAGGAAGCTGCTCGCCGTGGAAAGAAAGTGGAAGAGCTGATGCCTTTCTGGGAACGGAGGAATCAGAATGCCTAAAAAAGTAAAAGGCAAGGCTGTGCGTGTGACGTTGATAAAGAGTGCAATCGGATATAAAAAAGATCAGAAAGCAACCGTTCGCGCATTGGGACTTCGTCGCATGAACCAGACTGTTGAGCATCAAGATTCCCCGGCTGTGCGTGGCATGCTGAACAAAATTAGTCATTTGATTAAGATCGAAGAGTAGGAACGGATTATGAAACTACATGATCTCGTGCCCAATACGGGCTCTAAGAAAAATCGCAAACGCGTTGGACGAGGTATTTCAGCCGGCCAGGGTAAGACTGCTGGCCGTGGTATGAACGGACAAAAGTCTCGCTCCGGGTCAGGCGGTAACCTGTACCGTCAGGGCGGTAATTTGCCCTTCTTCCGTCGCTTGCCATTTATGCGTGGTAAAGGCTTTACTCCAATAAATAGGGTTAAGTACAACGAAGTCAATCTGGACCAATTGAATGAAGCCTTTAAGGCGAATGCTGAAGTGACGCCGGAATCGCTTGAAGCTGCGCGCATACTTCGAGACAACCGTAACCCGGTTGTTATTTTGGGAAGAGGCGATTTAAAAATCGCTTTAAAAGTCCGCGTTCATCGTATCAGTGCCAATGCTAAGGCCAAGATTGAAAAGGCCGGCGGTAGCGTCGATACGATCAGTTAGTACTTGATTGCGAGGAGAAGCTGATGAAAACCACCTTTTCAGGATGGCGCTTTCTTTGGACATCATATGATATTCGTCGAAAGCTTTTAATCACATTAGGCTTGCTGGCAATTTATCGCTTGGCAGCAAACGTGCCAGCGCCAGGTGTCGACACCACCGCTTTGGAAGCGCTTAGTCGCAGTGCCTCATCACAAGGCGGTTTTGTGGCATTTTTAGATCTGCTCTCTGGTGGCACTGTTTCGAATTTCTCCATTCTTGCGATGGGTGTCTACCCGTACATTACCTCCCAGATTATTTTACAGCTGCTTACGCCCATCATCCCTGCGCTACAACAACGCATGGAGGATGATCCGCGTGAGGGTCGCAAATGGATGGAAAAGTGGACCTACTACCTGGCTGTGCCAATGGCGTCTTTATCGGCAATTGGGCAAATAAATATTATGAACTCCTTTGCACAGAATATTGGTTTAAATGCCGTCTTGCCTTTTGGATTCAGTGGTGATACTTTGCTGCCTTCAATAACCGTTTTGTTAGCAATGACTGCTGGAACAATGTTTGCGATTTGGTTGGGAGAATTAATCTCCGAATTTGGCATTCGTGGGCAGGGACTTTCACTGGTTATCTTCGCCGGTATCGTGTCGCAGATTCCAAGAAATATCGGTATCATCATGTCGGACGAACAGAACCGCTTGTTCTTGTTGGGTTTCACGCTCGTTGTAATATTTGCCACAATCTATGCGATTGTATTTGTGCAACAGGGACAACGCAACGTTCCAGTGATGTACCCTGGGCGCCGAGTAGGCAACCGCATGTCCATGCCGGTCAAAGGAACTTTACCCTTGAAGGTCAATATGGCTGGGATGATCCCTCTCATTTTTGCTAGTGCTCTATTACAGTTCCCAGCAATAGCTGCCAGTTACTTTCTAAATTCAGATATTGAATGGGTCAAGAATTTTGCTGCCAACACACAAAGTTTCTTTAACCCCCAGGGAATCAACTCCTGGGCCTATTGGCTGATTTATTTCCTATTTGTTGTTGCGTTCGCATTTTTCTACACTGATGTGCTTTTTGCACAGCAAAATTATGGTGAAAATCTAAAGAAAGTCGGCGCGCAGATTCCTGGTGTCAATCGCGGCCCGGCTACTCAGAAATACCTGACCCGCGTACAGCGTCGAATCACTCTGCCTGGTGCACTCTTCTTGGGACTAGTGGCAATAATGCCTTTCCTTTTGCAGTTACTTGTTCCTCAAACGGCAGGCAGTGCAGGCATCTTCCTTGTCTCTTCGGCAGGTTTGCTCATTGTTGTGGGCGTCGTCCGTGATACCTTTATGAACATTGATGCAGAGTTGAAGATGCATGGTTACCAGGACTCTTTACTAGTACGCTAGGGAAAAGAACATGGCCACCTACATTGTGATGCTAGGCCCTCCGGGCGTTGGAAAGGGGACGCAAGCCAAAATCTTGGCTGAGAAATCCGATTTAGCGCACATATCTTCAGGTGACCTGTTCCGTAACAATATAAAAGACCAGACTGAGCTTGGCCAGCTGGCTCAATCGTTCATGAATAAGGGCGACCTTGTGCCGGATGATGTGACCATTAGTATGATCCGTGAGCGCCTTTCTCGTTCGGATTGCCAGAAGGGTGCGATTCTCGATGGATTTCCTCGTACGCCAGCACAAGCAGATGCACTAAAACAGATGCTTGTCGAGTTTGGCGGAGATGTGAATTACGTCCCATTTGTGAATGCGGATGAAGATGTCTTGGTTACGCGACTTTCCGGACGTTGGACCTGCCGCGCTAACGGACACGTATTCCACGCGACATTCAATCCACCGCAAAAAAGTGGTGTTTGCGATTTAGACGGCTCTGACCTGTATCAACGTGATGATGACAAGGTAGAGACGGTGAAACGACGCATCCAAGTTTATTTTGAGCAGACAGCCCCTTTGATTAAATATTATCGTGAGGCTGAAAAATTAATTGAAATTGATGGTGCGCAGTCAATTGAGAAGGTTACCTCTGCGCTAGTGAATGCATTAGAGATCTAGATTTAGAAATGAGTTGGGAACGCCAGATACATATTAAAAGCCCCGCCGAGTTAGACAAAATGCGCGAGGCAGGCAAAATTAACGCGACGGTGCTGGCGACCGTCAAAGAACTTTTACAACCCGGTGTTACCACAGCCGAACTCAACGCGGCTGCTGAGAACGTGCTGCGGAAACACGGATGTATTTCGCCGTTCAAGGGATATGGCCATCCACCATTCCCGGCTTCGATAACGGTCAGTATCAATCAAGAGTTAGTTCACGGCATCCCGAACAAGAAACGAAAGCTCAAAACCGGTGATATCGTCTCGATTGATTGTGGTACCGTTTTAGATGGCTTTGTGGGCGACTCGGCCTTTACAGCTGGAGTAGGGGAAGTTTCCCCTGAAACTCAAGAGTTGCTCGATACTACTGAGGGTGCTTTGCAGGCTGCAATCAAGCAGATGCGGCCGGGCAATCGCACTGGAGACGTATCGGCGGCGATACAAGAATATGTTGAAAATCGTGGTTTTTTCGTAACGCGTGAATATACTGGCCACGGTGTCGGGCGGCAAATGCATGAGGGTCCGCAAGTACCCAACTATGGGGTTGCCGGACGTGGTTTGCCTTTGCGCCCGGGATTAACCATCGCGCTCGAACCGATGGTTTTGGTGGGAACTTCCGCCACACGCGTTTTGTCCGACCAGTGGACTGTTGTTTCTGTAGATGGATCTCTGACGGCACACTTTGAACATAGTGTGGCTGTCACCGAAGGCGATCCTCTGATCCTGACTGTCCTTGATTCCTGAAGCAGCAATATTGTGCTGGACGGATAAAAAATGAAAGAGTATAATAATACCTTTGGCTGTGTATCGCAGTCTCGGTAAGTGCAAGGAGATGTTAACAATGAAAGTCTCACCATCTATAAGAAAACGCTGCGCCAAGTGCAGAGTTGTACGGCGCAAAGGCAGATTATACATAATCTGCGATAATCCAAAGCATAAACAGCGACAGGGGTAGTGTGAATTATGGCGAGAATTGAAGGTGTCGATCTACCCCGCAATAAGCGGGTTGAAGTAGGCTTGACATACCTTTATGGTATTGGGTCTACACGCGCGCGTCAGATTTTAGCTGAAACCAATATCAATCCTGATACGCGTATCAAGGATTTGACAGAGGCAGATGCTGCCGCAATACGCGAATTTATTTCCAACAATTACGTTGTGGAAGGTGACTTGCGCCGCTCGGTTCAAATGAACATCAAGCGCTTGATTGAAATTGGCTGTTATCGTGGCCTGCGTCACCGCCGCAACCTGCCTGTGCGCGGGCAACGTACTCGCACAAATGCCCGCCATCGCAAAGGCCCGAAGAAGACTGTGGCCGGGCGTGGACGGCGTCGCGGTGCAACCAAGTAATTAGGATAGAGAGGCAAAATGGCTCAAAGTGTTCGTTCTACGCGTCGAAGTGGCGCTAAAAAAACAAAGCGCAGCCTGTCTTCCGGACAGGTGCACATATTTGCAACATTCAACAACACCATAGTTACAGTTACCGATTTACAAGGTAATACTGTAGCCTGGGGAAGTTCTGGATCTGCTGGGTTTAAGGGTTCTCGAAAGAGTACACCTTTTGCTGCACGTCTTGCTGCCGAGCAGGCTATCAAAGCAGCTCAAAACCTGGGTGTTCAGGAAGTGGATGTCTTTGTAAAAGGACCCGGCCCTGGACGCGAAAATGCCATCCGTGCAGTTCAAGCGGCTGGAATGAAAGTGCGCTCGATTTCAGATATTACGCCGATTCCTCATAATGGATGCCGGCCTCCCAAAAAGCGCCGTGTTTAATTTGGTGCGAGGATAAAAATATATGTCAAAGAGACTTGGACCGGTATGTAAACTTTGCCGGCGTGAAGGTGAAAAATTATTTTTAAAGGGTGAGCGCTGCTTCACTCCGAAGTGCTCGTATGAAAAACGCGATTTTCCTCCGGGGCAGCATGGACGTATGGCCTCCCGGGGAGGTGGTCGCAATCGAAGAGGACGCGAATCCGATTATGGCCGCCAGCTACGTGCCAAACAGCGCGCCCGCCGAATTTATGGCTTGATGGAACGTCAGTTCCGACGCTACTATAAAGTGTCCCTCAAACGGCGTGGTTTGACGGGTTTAAACCTGCTTCAGATTCTGGAATCGCGTTTGGATAATGTTATCTTCCGTCTGGGTTTTGCTTCTAGCCGAGCACAAGCGCGTTTGTTGGTAACCCATGGTCACTTTATTGTGAATGGGCGACGTACAGACGTCCCCTCAATGTTGCTCAAAGACGGTGATGAGATCGCGATTCGCGAGGGTTCACAGAGTCTGACTTACTTCACGGATCTAGGCGCGCTTGCTGAATCTCGGACGGTTCCAGAATGGTTAGAACGTGACACCAAGAAGATGGTTGGTGTAGTCCAACGATTGCCTGAACGTGTTGAAATCGACGGTAGCTTGAACGAACAGCTCATCGTTGAGTATTACTCAAGACGCTAATCGATAGGATGCTGGTTTGGAAACGTTGAACTTTTCAGCACCATGTTCTGCAAAGACAGGGAGAGGTGAACCGTGACAGGTATCACGAATATTGTTATGCCAAAGATCGAGCGTGATGCAGAAGCACGCAATTATGGCAAGTTTGTCATCAGCCCTCTAGAGCGAGGATATGGTGTAACACTTGGCAATGCTCTGCGTCGGGTATTACTTTCTTCATTGGAAGGTGCTGCTGTATCCTCCATCCGTATTGCTGACGTATTGCATGAATTTAGCGATATACCTGGCGTGCGTGAAGACGTAATTCAGATAATGTTGCAGGTCAAGCAACTGCGCATCAAACTGGATGGAGTGGATAGTACGCGTATGCATCTGGAAGTGCGCGGTGAAGGAACAGTCACTGCTGCCGATCTCATTACCCCGGCAGAATTAGAGATCGTAAATCCTGAGCTTTATTTATTTACTGTTGATGATCGCAAGCTTAAGCTTGATTTTGAATTCACTGTTGAGCGCGGACGAGGTTACTCACCTGCAAATGAACGCAGTGGGCACATGCCCATTGGCGAGTTGCCTGTAGATGCGATTTTCAGCCCGGTCAAACGCGTTAATTGGGAAGTGACCTCGGCCCGCGTAGGGCAGAGCACGAATTATGACAAGCTTATCCTGGAAATTTGGACGGATGGAACCCATGGCCCCGAAAGTGCCTTAAGTAGCGCCGCCAAAATGCTGATCGATCATCTACGATTTATTTCCGGAGTAAGTGAAGAGAGCTTGGCTGTGCCAGAAGAGCCTGAAGTTCCTGGTTCCAAACTGACAAGTGAAGTGGCTGAAACCCCAGTGGAGGCCCTCGATCTATCGGTGCGTGTCTTCAACTCACTCAAACGCACAGGCATTACAACGGTGGGTGACGTATTAGATTTGCTCGAAAAGGGCGATACTGCCGTCATGTCCATCCGCAATTTTGGCGAAAAGAGCCTGGATGAACTACGTCAGAAGATGGTCGAAAAAGGCTATCTGGAAGACGAAACAACTTCTGCGGAGTAATAATAAATGCGACATCAAGTAGCAGGTTATAGACTCGGACGCAGCAAAGCTGCTCGCATTGCCTTGCGCCGAAACCTTATTAAACAATTTTTTACCCACGAGCGGATTCGGACGACACGCGCTAAGGCAGCCGCAATTCGTGGCGAAGCTGAACGACTCATTACCATCGCCCGCAATAGCACAGAAGGTACTGATGCTGAGAAAGTACATGCGCAGCGCTTGGTGGCCTCACGTTTGGGCGATAATCGCTTAAACAAGCGCCTTTTTGAAGAAATTGCCCCGCGGTTTGCTAATCGTCCTGGCGGTTACACTCGTGTACTCAAACTGGGGCCCCGCATGGGCGACTCTGCTGAGATGGTCCTTCTTGAGTTGGTGGAAGAATAATTGTTTTTTAGTATTCGGTAATTAGTGAGTGAAAGCTGATCGCTGAATAATGGTACGTTACCAAGTGATCCTTGCCTATGATGGCACCGGCTTTGTCGGAAGTCAGAGGCAGGCAAAATCCAGGACAGTGCAGGGCGAGTTTGAAAATGCACTGTGCAAGCTGGGATGGTCTGATCGGTCGATATTGTTAGCCGGTCGGACAGACACAGGCGTTCATGCTACCGGTCAGGTTGCTTCCTTTGACCTCGATTGGCAGCATGCCAATGGAGATTTACTCCGCGCATTGAACGCGAATCTGCCTGCCGATATGGCTGCCAGGGATGTGCGCGTCGTTTCGTCTGAGTTCCACCCCCGTTTCGATGCCTCATCTCGCTACTACCGTTATCGTCTCTATTGCCAAGCTGTACGAGACCCGTTGCGAGAGAAATCCGCATGGCGCGTTTGGCCCGAGATAGATAGTGATGACTTGCAAAAAGTAGCCCTTGTGTTTGTCGGTCAGTACGATTTTACTGCTTACGGCACCCCTCCCAAAACTGGTGGCAATACCGTGCGGACTGTGATGAGCACTTCCTGGCAAGCTAAAGATGATGAATGGCATTTTCAAGTACAGGCCAATGCCTTTTTGTACCGCATGGTGCGTAGGTTAGTTTTCATCCAGGTGGCCGTTGCGCAAGGAAAAATTTCAGTAGAGGCTGTTGCCCGTTCTTTAGCCGGGCAAACCGATGGGCCAGAACGGAGCGAACTTCCATCAGGTTTGGCTCCAGCCCAAGGATTGACACTCGTCGAGGTCACTTATCCAACCGAGATATTATCTGGTCATATAGATTAAATGAAACGGAGAGACGAAAGTGTACAAAACGTACTATCCGAAAGCTAGCGAGATTGAACGCAAATGGTATGTGTTGGATGCCAATGGTGAAAACCTGGGCCGTCTTGCAACCAGAATTGCGACGGTTTTGCTTGGCAAACATAAACCGACCTTCACACCTGGTGTGGAGATGGGTGATTACGTGGTGGTGATTAACGCTGAGCGCATCACCGTGACAGGTACCAAAACCACCAGCAAAAAGGATTCAAAAATGTATTATCACCACTCGGGATATCCGGGTGGATTGAAATCTATATCCCTGCGCGAACAACTCAAAAAACATCCTGATCGTGTTATGAGAGCTGCAGTTTGGGGTATGTTGCCCCACAATCGCATGGGTCGCTCGTTGTTAAAACGCTTGAAAGTCTATGCTGGTCCAGAACATCCTCATGGGATGCAGAAACCTGAACCACTGGCATAGGAAGGAACGGTAAAGAATTATGTCTGTTCAGTATTTTGAAGGTATTGGTCGTCGTAAGGCCAGCACTGCGCGGGTTCGCATTATGAGCGGCGAAGGTCGTTTCGTGGTGAATGAAAAGGATGGTGAAGTCTATTTTCCTCGCTTAGGCGATCTGGAAGATATTCTGGCACCCCTTTCAGCGGCAGGTGAGGAGCGCGCGAAGTATGATATCACTGTACTTGTCAAAGGTGGGGGCGTTACCGGTCAGTCCGATGCTGTTCAACTTGGGCTTGCCCGTGCATTGGTAAAAATGAATCCTGATTGGGTTCCAAACATGCGAAAGGGTGGTTTCCTTACCCGTGATGCGCGTGTCAAGGAACGCAAGAAGCCAGGCCTCAAAGGTGCCCGCAAGGCCCCAACCTATACCAAGCGTTAATCCAATTTATTTATTTACACATACGTAATGCGTGTTACACTCGCGTGTACGCATTACGTTTTGTTTTAATAACGGAGATACTATGCCTGAAATCACCATGCTTGGTCTTGGACCTGGAAACCCGAATCAACTTACTCGCGAAGCCTGGGATGTACTTAATTCGGCAGATGAAGTCTGGTTGCGCACGCGTCAACATCCAACTGTTGGGGCTTTGCCTTCTGCGCTTACCTTACATTCCTTTGATAATTTGTATGAGAATGGTGACAGCTTTGAGGCTGTGTACAACGCTATCATTGAAAAAATCCTCGCGCTAGGACGACGCCCACAGGGGGTGGTTTACGCTGTTCCGGGGCACCCGTTCGTTGCGGAAACGACCTGCCCTGAGATCGCCCGCCTGGCAGGTGACGAAGGGCTTGCTACCCGAATTGTCGAGGGACTCTCGTTCCTGGAGCCTACCTTTTCAGCTTTGGGCCTTGATCCATACCCGCATTTGACGCTCTTTGATGCGATAGAGCTTTCCACAGCACATGTTCCAGCATTTCCTCCAGACGCGCCAGTTTTGGTGGCTCAATTGTATTCTCGATTGGTGGCTGCCGAAGTCAAGATGACTTTGAACACAACTTATCCCGATGAACATCCAGTGCAACTTGTTCACGCTGCTGGTACAAAGGATGAATTGATAGAAGATTTGAGGTTATTTGAGATCGATCGCTCGGAGCGTATCGGTTTATTGACCAATCTGTTCATATCGCCATTAGGGGAGGGTACCTCCTTTGAGGCTTTTCAGGAAATTGTTGCACATCTTCGGGCGCCAGATGGATGCCCCTGGGATCGCGAACAGACTCACCAATCGTTGCGACCACATTTACTCGAAGAAACCTATGAAGCCTTGTCTGCGATTGATGATGAAGATATGGATAGCATAGAAGAGGAACTTGGAGACCTTCTGTTGCAAATTGTATTGCACGCACAAATTGCAAATGAAGAAGGTAGTTTTACGATAAATTCTCTTATCAAAAGGATTCGCGATAAGATTGTCCGCCGCCATCCGCATGTATTTAGTGATTTTGACTTAGATGGGGTTGGTGGTGTACTGCAAAACTGGGAGAAATTGAAAGAAGTTGAGCGGGAAAAGAAAGGAAAAGAAATAGGCTTGTTGGATGGTGTCCCTTTGGCATTGCCAGCCTTGGTCCAAGCGGAAGAATATCAGGATCGGGCAGCCCGTGTTGGTTTTGATTGGCCTATGCTGGATGGCGTGTTAGATAAAATAGTTGAAGAAATTCAGGAAATAAAGGCAGCTACAAACGAAGAGGAATTTATTGATGAGATTGGGGATTTATTTTTTGTTTTGGTTAATTTAGCACGCTGGAAGAAGATTGATGCTGAATCTGCATTACGGGAGACTAATCTAAAATTCAAAAAGCGTTTTTCGTATATTGAGCAAAATGCAAGGCAGAGGGGAATAGCTCTCTCTGATATGACATTGGATGAGATGGAAGAGCTTTGGCAAGCAGCTAAAAATCACTGATTGCTATGACCTTATGGGCATTGACCCTGTACTTGGACCGTATTACTTGGCGCAGATTCTCCATGATCACCACTCCAGGCTGTGACATATGTACTCCAGATTTCACCGCATGGAACGTTTAAGATATAAGCGGTTTCATTTTGATTAAGATAGAAGAATTGACTACCATTGACATATGCAGTATAGCTGTCATGATAGCCACCTCCGTCTTGGAAGGTCAGGTGCGCACCACCAAATTGATCCCATTCAAGGATATAGAGATTTTTTGGTGCGCCGGGAGCACAACTACCATCGATCCATAACTCATTGCTTTTTGCAGATTCCCCCACACTATTGTAAGCAGTTACATAAAGGCTCCAATTTTCATTGCATGGTGGTGGCGAAAGGGTGAAAGAACTTTGATTCGCATTTAGGCTGGTTTTATTTCCAGCAAAGTAAATATTAAATCCGTCTTCGTTAGTTGAGTTATCCTTAAAATTGAAATAATTTTCTGAGAAATCACCCTTCGAACCAGTCCACTCCAAGTTTGTAGGCGCGTTGGGTTTTTGCCCGGCAGGTGCTGTGGCAACTTTAATGCTCAAGGATTCAGTTATCGTATTTGGTGTGTCACACGGCTCACCGTGCGCATATAGTGTATGAGAAAACGTCTTTCCGTTGTCAGCAGCGGATGTCTGATATGTAAAGGTATCAGATGGGTTGACAAAATTCCCATCTAGTGTAACTCCGCAGGTAGCATCAATGACCAGCCACTCCAACGTTATTGGATCACCTGCCTTTACCTGTCCGGGCCCGATGAAGAAATCAATGATTGGAGCAGTGACCGGGGGAGGGAGTGGCGCAACGCAAGCCCAAACTGTCAGTGTGAAAGCGTTGCTATGAATACTGGCATTATTCTTATCGACCACTTCAATCCAGAAATCTACCCATCCGTCCCAACCACCTAAAGCATTTGGCCCGATTTGGCCAATCTCTAAATCGCCGGCATAATCCCCAATACCTAATTGCCACATTTTGGAATAACCTGTATCAGCTACGCCAGTTTGATTAGCCATTTGATACCACAATAAAACTTCTTTCACCTGATTTAATGGGTCAATAGTTGCCTCCACATGAATTTGAGTATTTTCACCAGCTATGCAATTTCCATAATAGACGATATTTGTCGGGGAGATTCTGACATTACTGACCGATAGCTGTGCTGCAGGTTTAGCAGCATTGGGCTTTTTGGTAGGTGCTGGTTTGGTTGGAATACTTGTGGGGGTTGGTCGGTTTGGCGCTTGATTTGCGGGCGGGTTTGAAGCAGGATTGACGGGGAGAGGTGTTTCGATATTTGTTGTAGATGCCTGTACGGTTTGGGTTTGTACCACTAGCGTTACTGCAACATTAGATGAATCTGAGGCTACGAGATTGCATGAATTCATACATGCTATGAAAATGGTGATTAGGCTAAATTGAATGGATCTTAATGAATTGTTAATGAGTGGTTTGGTCATGGTTTCTCAATCCGTATTAAATTTTTCAAGACACCGTAAAATCTAATTTGTGCTACAACGAAATCTTTGAATGGCTTCTTCAAACAAAATAATTGCCTGGTCTTCTATGGGAGTATATACTTTCCAGGCAAAGACGCGATCGCCACAAGTCCAGGCAGCAGTTCCCCCATAGGGGAGAATATCGGTGGTGGTCGTGGATATTGCGGAGTATAAAACGTTCATTTCGCGAATCAGCATAACATCCATTTTACCTGTGAGTTCATCCATTTCCCCTTCCAAAATTAAATCAAGCAAGAATTTTGGATCTGAAGTACCTGGAGCATGTTGCCAGATTAGTTCGATAAAAAGATTTGTATTGTATGCTGCCATGAGTCCCTGAGTGTAATTGCTAGGTGTAACCGGGTCACGTTGGGCACTTACATCGAAAAACGCAATCTCAGGAGGGTGACCAATGCAAAATTGGTATTCACAAAACAGGCCGGACAAATTCAATAGTGTAGGAAGGGAATGTATTTCCAGAGTCGAATAGGGTGTCTGAGTCGGAAGAGCTGCAACAGTTGCAGCCACAGCCTGTTGTAATTGGGATTCGAAACTTGGCTTTGGAGCGCAAGATGCAAATAGTAGTGCAAGTAAATAGAGGACAAGCAGGAAGCGCAGTGTCTTAGTCATATTGAAGTATGTATTATATTCGGAAAGTCTATAAATTTGACTTGACAAAGTCGTCAGGTGTGGTATATTAACCCTACCCCCCTGGGGGGGGGTAGGAGAAGCTTATGACAAATTCAGATCCGTTACGGCGTTTAAAAACAATCGAAGGTCATTTGCGTGGTGTGATCAAGATGATTGAAGAAGATGCTTATTGCATCGATGTCATTCGCCAGATTCAGGCTGTGGAAGGTGGGCTGAATAAAGTAAGCACCATGATATTGGAAAACCACCTGAATTCCTGCGTTATCACGGCCATTGAGGGCCAGGATCAGTCAGAGCGAGAACGTGTTCTCAAAGAGATCACTGAAGTTTTTGAAATGTCAACCAAAGTGTAAAGACCACTAACCATTCAAAGGAGAATTCTAATGACTACTGTAAAATATTGCGTTCCAAATATTTCCTGTGGGCATTGCGTAAACACCATTCAGATGGAAGTTGGTGATGTGGAAGGTGTGGAAACAGTAAAGGCTGACTCCGAGACAAAATCAGTAGAAATCGTTTTTGATACACCCGCAACGGAAGACGGAATTAAATCATTACTGGCAGAGATCAACTACCCTGTAGTAGTGTAAAGAAAAATTAGTTTGTTATTGAGCAAGATACAAAATGCCGGAACCTTTCAATTCTTATTTGGGTACCGGCAAATTCTTACGTATAACATGATAAATGAGAGAATCTGATGTCTGAAACGAAACAGTTAACATTACCCGTCACTGGTATGACTTGCGCAAACTGTGTCGCTGCAGTTGAACGCAACCTAAAAAAACTTGAAGGGGTTGATTCTGCTGTCGTGAATCTCTCATCGGAACGAGCGACGATTGATTTTGATCCTGCAAAATTGGGGATGGAGGCAATAGTTGCCCGAGTAGAGCGTGCTGGATATGGCATT
>CAZCPP010000024.1:0-21667 GCA_964500655.1 uncultured Anaerolineaceae bacterium
CACAGGTGGTTCATGCCATCCCATCAATCCCTAAAAAGGGCAAAGTCCAGCTATATAATTCATTATATAATGCTATAAATTATGTATTATCGTAGAAAAATTCTCCTTGCCTTACTTGAAGTTTTTGATGGTAGTCTGAAATGTACAGATTGCGAGAAATTATTATTTAACTTCTGCCAAATTACTGGTAAAGATTATTATGACTTTTTCCCATATCGATATGGCCCGTTCAGCTTTATATCTTACTTTGACAAGAGACGTCTAACCGAACTGGAATTGTTGAAACAAGCCGATGATTTCCAGCTGAATACTAGTTACTCCTATTTGAAGGAGCTGAAGCTTGCTGATAAAAAGGCTTTGTTGAAATTTAGAGCGAACATTGGTAAATTGCGTGGAAAGCGACTTGTAAAAAAGATTTATCGAGAATACCCTCACTATACCGCTCGAAGCGAAATTCTTAACAAATTGTTTGATCTTGAAGAAATTAAGCAAATCCAATTTTCTTGGAATAATGATACGAAACCTTTTATATATACTATTGGTTATGAAGGACTTACGATTGATGCTTTCTTGGATAAGCTAATTGCTAACAATGTTGTAGCTGTTATTGATGTTCGCCACAACCCACAATCTATGAAATATGGTTTTTCAAAAAAGAGATTTAAGGAGTACCTTGAAAAAGCAGGGATGAAATATTTCCACATTCCTGAACTTGGTATTCCATCTTCCATGCGTAAGGGCTTGGGATCAAGTATTTCATACAAGAGCTTGTTCCGAAAATATGAAACTAAGTTATTGTCTGCCCAAGAAGAAGCGCAAAATCAATTGTTGAACCTGATTTCACAATATTCGCGCATTGCATTAGTCTGCTTCGAAGCTGACCATCATTTTTGTCATCGAAATACTTTGGTTGAACACCTTCAAAAAAAGAAACCTTTACCAAGCCCCGTTTTTCATCTCTAAATAGTTTTGGGGGATAATATGACATATTTACCAAGCGAACTACCAAAAGCAAAGGTTCTAATTACTGTCAAAACGTATCCGCTGCCATCGCGCAGTTATACTGAATTAGTATGTACAGCAGGATTACTGGATGGAGAAAAATGGATTCGGATGTATCCAATTCCTTATCGGTTTCTGCAAGACCAGCAACATTATCCAAAATATTCTTGGGTGGAACTGAACTTAACTCGCAACACAAGTGATTTTCGCCCAGAAAGCTATAGCCCTAAACTCGGTGTAGACGAGCCAATCACTGTATTTGAACAAATTGGCACAGCAAATGAATGGGCTGCATGCAAGAGCTTTGTTTTCAAAGAAGTTTTCACTTCAATGAATGAGTTGATTGAACTTGCCAAAAACCCAAATCAAAGAAAATCTCTCGCAACTTTGAAGCCTTCGCGTATCGTAGATTTTGTCATCGAAGAGGATGAACGTGAATGGAAGCCAAAATGGTTAAAAGATCTCAAACAATTCAACATGTTTGAGCTTCCAACTCAACGTGGAAAAAGGAAACTTGTCAAGAAAACACCCTACAAATTTTCATATCGCTTTTTATCTGAAGGTGACAAAGAACCACGCAAGATGATGATCGAAGATTGGGAAATTGGTGCATTGTTTTGGAATTGCCTTTATCGGACCGATGGAGATGAACGAGCTGCTCTTGAGCAGGTTAAGCAGAAATATCTTGATGAATTTGCTAAGAAGGATTTGTATCTCTTTGTTGGCACAACTTTGAAATTTCATGCTATGTCAGCGCCAAATCCATTTGTGATTATTGGTGTTTTTTATCCTCCAAAAACAGAACAACCATTGCTTTTCTAAAATCAAATAATCTTGAAAAGCAAAAGTTTTGAGGTTACAAAATCTCAGAGTTCTTGTTATCTTTGTGAATCTCGTATTCGAACAAGGTAAAATCCTCCCCATGACCACAGACAGCAAACAAGTCATCTACTCCATGCCCCCACCGCCCGCGATAGCGGGCACCTCCCCCAAATCCAGCATGGAGAATTTCAGTATCATCCAAGCTTCCCTTTTTGGATTTGGGGGAAGCTGGGTGGGGGTTGAGCAGAATAACGTATAATAAAAACATGGCTACGTTGCAACTGCCCATCCTCCGCAAAGAACTTGTCGCCTTCTGCAAACGCTGGAAGGTGGTTGAATTTGCTTTGTTTGGCTCGGCTGTGCGGGATGACTATACTCAAGATAGTGATATTGATGTACTGGTGACTTTCGCCCCGCAAAGCGCTTGGGGTTTATTCGACCATATCCAGATGAAGCAGGAGCTGAAAGAATTATCCAAACGCGAAGTGGATTTGGTCACTCGCCGGGCATTGGAACAAAGCCACAATGACTTGCTACGCGCTGAAATTCTAAACAGTGCAAAAATTGTGTATGCTGTTAGCGAGGATGCATATGTCTAAATATCGGGACGATATCGTTCTGAAAGACATCCTTGTTGCAAGCCAACGGATTATCGAATTTGTTGCAGATACAAACCAGGAAACCTTCGTTGACGATTTGAAAACCCGTTCAGCAGTTCTCTATCAATTGACAGTGATTGGTGAAGCGGTCAAACGTCTCTCGAAAGAATTCCGTTCCGCACATCGCAAGATTCCTTGGGCGTTGATGGCAGGTATGCGCGATCACCTTGTCCACGCCTATGATCTCGTAGATTGGGACGAAGTCTGGAAAACAGCCACTAAGGATATCCCCGATCTACTTGAGAAAATAGAACCATTGGCAGATTAATGCCAAAAAACGAAAAACTAACTCCGAGATTTTCACAATCTCGGAGTTTTTACTTTATAGCATTCATGCAAGAACATAAGGTAAAATTCTCCCTATGACCACAGACAGCAAACAAGTCATCTACTCCATGATGCGCGTCGGGCGGGTGCTAACTAGTTGACTGTCACCTATAAGGTGACAGTCAACTGCTCGACAAATAGGAAAAGCCGATGCCTCTTGCACGAAAAGATAGTCTTCAATGGCTCCCAGGAAACTACTACCATATCTACAATCGGGGAGCGCGCCAGAAGAACATCTTTCAAGAGCAGGCAAATTATCTTTTTGTTTTAGAAAAAACGGGGAAATATTGCAAAGCCTTTGATTTGACACCCATAGCCTACGGCCTGATGCCAACCCATTACCATTTTCTCATCCGTCAAAATGGTGAGAATCCAGCGGGCTTACTTCCTCAACGTGTTTTCAATAGTTATACAAAGGCTTTTAATAAACGCTATCAACAAAGTGGTACATTATTTGAACACCGCTATAAAGCCAAACATGTTACGAACGAAAAATATCTACTTCACCTTTGTCGGTATATTCACGCAAATCCTGTTAAAGATGGGATCGTTGGCGGGTTGGATGATTGGCCGTACTCCAATTATCTTGAATGGGTTGGAGCGCGAGAGGGCAAACTATTCGACCAGAAATTTGTGGACACATACTTTGATACGCCAGAAGATTATTCGACTTTTGTGTTGGATTATTTATTGAGTAGTGGTCTGCCCGAAGAAATCAGGATATATCTTGAGTTGCTGGAGAAATGACAGTCACCTTTGCGAAGCAACCCGCAGCGTAGCGTAGGGAAAAGGTGACTGTCACATGCAAAACCCTGATAAAATCCTCCCTATGACCACCGACACCAAAAAAGTCATCTACTCGATGATGCGCGTTGGGCGCATCCATCCTCCTAATAATCAGGTGCTGCGCGATATCTCGCTCGGCTTCTACCACGGCGCCAAGATCGGCGTGCTGGGCCTGAACGGCGCGGGCAAGTCCACCCTGTTGCGCATCATGGCTGGCGTCGATCAGGATTACGTCGGCGAGATCGCCGCTTCCAAGGGCTACACCGTCGGCTACCTGGCGCAGGAGCCCGAACTGGATGACTCCAAGACCGTTATCGAGACCATCCGCGAAGCCGTCCAACCTATTGTGGATATGCTCGCCAAATATGACGAAGTCAACGCTGGCTTTGCCGAATCGGATGCTGACTATGATGCCCTGATTGCCAAACAGGCCAAACTGCAGGACGAACTCGACAAACACGACGCCTGGAACCTGGATTCACATCTGGACTTGGCGATGGACGCGCTGCGCTGTCCCCCGGCCGATACCCCGGTGAAAGTGCTCTCCGGCGGTGAACGGCGACGCGTCGCGCTCACCCGACTGCTGCTGACCGAACCCGACATTCTCCTCCTCGACGAGCCCACCAACCACCTGGACGCCGAATCCGTAGCCTGGCTGGAGCACCATTTGGGGGAATACAAGGGCACTGTCATCGCCGTCACCCACGACCGCTACTTTCTCGACAACGTCGCAGGCTGGATCCTGGAGCTCGACCGTGGCTACGGCATCCCCTGGAAGGGTAATTACTCCTCCTGGCTCGAGCAAAAGCGGGAGCAGCTCCGTCAGGAAGAAAAGGTTGAATCCAAACGCCAGAAAACCCTGCAGCGTGAACTGGAATGGATCCGCATGTCGCCCAAGGCGCGCCAGTCCAAGGGGCAGGCGCGCGTCAATGCTTACGAAAATCTGCTTTCGCAGGAATACGAAGGCTATCGTGGTGATCGGGAGATCTACATCCCGCCCGGTCCGCGTTTAGGGGAGCTGGTCATCGAGTTAGACGGTGTGACCAAGTCTTATGGCGAGCGCCTCCTTCTGGACGATCTATCTGTGTCAATTCCCCCCGGCTCTATCGTCGGCATCATCGGTCCCAACGGTGCGGGCAAGACCACCCTGCTCAAGATGATCACTGGTCAAGAAACGCCCGATAATGGTTCTATCAAGATAGGTGAAACCGTTAAACTAGCCTACGCTGACCAATCCCGTTCTCTTGACCCGGAGAAAACCGCCTATGAGGAGATTTCGCAGGGTGCCGAAACGCTTCAACTTGGTGCTAAGAAGATGAATGCGCGTGCCTACTGCTCGTCCTTCAACTTCGCCGGTTCCGACCAGCAGAAGAAAGTCGGCGTGCTATCCGGTGGTGAACGCAACCGCGTCCACCTGGCCAAGACCCTTACCGAGGGCGCCAATGTGATCCTGCTCGACGAACCGACCAACGATCTGGACGTAAATACATTGCGGGCGCTGGAAGATGCGTTGGAAAACTATGCCGGCACGGCGGTGGTCGTCAGCCATGACCGCTGGTTCCTCGACCGCATCTGCACCCACATCCTGGCCTTCGAAGGCGAGAGCCAGGCACGCCTGTTCACGGGCAATTGGTTCGACTACGAAGCCTACATGAAAGAACAGTTCGGGGTAGATTTCACTCCACACAGAATAAAATATCGTACATTGAAGCGTTAAATGCAAACCTTGCGAAGGTTTTGAACCTTCGCAAGGTTTTTAGAATCAAGGTTATATTTTTTTACAACCCTTCCCCGCAATACGGACAGGTGTTCCATTCCGTCTGAGCGGGTTTGCTGCAATTCGAACATGTTTGTGCTGCTGCGGGGTGATTGGATTGATTTGCCAGCCGGATTGCGCCGTAGATGACGAGAAATAGTAATCCCAAAGGAACAGCCCAAACGAGCAGCATACCGAAACCCATAAAAACACCTCCAAAGCCCCACCCGCCCATCATGGGGTGATTCCAGCCACCGTAGTCATCCATCATATGCCCATATGAGTTGAATCCAAATATATTGCTGAAGACAAAGGGCAGGGCAAATAGCAGCGCCAACACAATGACAACACCAACGATCCATTTCCATGTATTATTCATTTTTATTTCTCCTTTTACTTATATTCCTATGATACAGAAAAAATGTAAAGGGAGTTTAAAGATATGAATAACCCCTGATAAAGAAAACACTGATATGTTTGGAGCTTTTGGCGAAGGAAAAATGATTATTTGTGAATTTAGGAACGGTCTACCGCTCCCAAAACCACTTAACAATTACATCCCTCCTTCCAAAAGGGGAGATCATAGGGGGATGGGATTTAATAAGATTTATGGTACAGAATCTTTGGTTTTGAGTGAGTCATATTCATTGTCGGGAATGTATTTCATTTGTTTTTTGCAGCCTTGCGAGACTTACTCTTTGGAGCGGCTTCCGGTTTTGATGCAGGCGCAGATAACAATGCCTCCGCCGCGCCAATTTTCTTTCCTTGTTGATAGGCAATATACGCCACCAGGGCTACAAGGCCCAGTGGGAAGAGCAGACGTACGAATCCACCGTAGAACAGGAACGGCAAGGGCAAATATCCATAACCACTATATCCGGGTCCACCAAATCCGCGGTTGCCATGCATCGGCAGACGCTGGCTAAAGCCATCACGCGGGCCGTGGAATTTGTCGTATCCGAATGATGGGAGACGATCACCTTCAGGATCAAAGTTTTCGGCCCTCGGTGGGTGGAAGTCGTCAAATCTTTCCACACGTGCGGTGGGAGAGATAAACAAGTCACGGGCTGCAAATCCTGCCACTGTGATGACAACTAATAAGATTACGACCCCAAGAATCCATTTCCAAATAGGTTTCATGATGGCACTCCCTTACAATGCGATCATAGTATCAAACCAACCAAAAGTTGTGAAGAAAATTTGATAATTTGATTAGAGTGGTTTAATGAATTACGGTTTTTGCCATTCCTGATAAATAGACAGGTTCCCTTCTTTGCCATCTGAATAAAACGTTTCGAAGACTTTAAATCCGCTGGATTCGGCTAAAGAGGCCAACTCAGCCTCGCTAAAGTGATGCACATAGCGCAAACCTGTACCGCCGGAGCGCCAATCCAGCAAGTAATCATTCTCGTCGACATCCGACTCCGTTAAACCGACCTCGCTCCAATTTTGGACCCTCGATCTGAGTCGCGGACTGTTCAAGAATTGCCAGTTCGAGTGGATGAATCTCCCTCCCTCGGCCAATAGTCCGTTGACGGTTTTGAGCATATCGAAACGAATTTCTACCGATGGGATATGATGTAGGGTTGCAAATGAAGTAATGATAGCCCAGTGAATCCTTGCCGAAAGCTGATCGCTGAATGCTGATAGCTTTTTCAAATCCACTTCTCGAAACTCCGCCGAGAATCCTTCGGGCACCGATTCGGCGTCTGAAAGCAAGGGCAAGCTGAAGTCCAGGCCCAGATACGCGCCACGGTGACCTTCACGGGCCAGTGTCCGTGCTAGCTCGCCGTTTCCACAACCAAGGTCCAAAATCGTCTCATCCCCATTGAGAGTATCTATTACCTGCTGCACGCCCGGCTGGATGCGTCCACGCGTAGCGGAAAAGGATTCGCCAAAGTCGGTGTAGAACCGCCGATTTAGATCGAGTAAACGTCCTGCAACCTTCGCTTTCACGCGCTTATTATATCGGGTTATAATTTTCGTTCATGTTGATAGAAGAAGAGATCGCGCAACTTTCGGGTGAGTTCGAGAACAAGACTCCACAGAAGATTCTGACCTGGGCAATTGATTCCTTTTGGCCAGAGATCGCCATGAGCTCATCCTTTCAGACGCAGTCGATGTTGTTATTACACATGGCCAGGCGCATTCGACGTGATTTGTTGATTTACTTTTTAGATACAGGTTATCATTTTTGGGACACGCTCGCCTTTCGCGAGAAGATCGCTGCAGAATGGCAATTGAACATGCTTGACCTGTATCGAGATTCACGTTGGGACGTGTTTGCGCGTCAGAATGTGCGTGCATTGCCGGTGGATGACCCCGACCTGTGCTGTTATTTACATAAGGTACAGCCGATGCAGAAGGCCCTCAAAGACCTGAAAGCCTGGATCAGCGGCATCCGGCGTGAACAAACCACCACCCGCGCGAAGGCTGAGATTCTTGAATTGCAGGATGATGGATTGGTGAAAATCAATCCACTCTTGAATTGGACGAAGGCCGATGTAGATGCGTATCTGGAAAAACACGGTTTGCCAGTACACCCGTTATCCAAAGTCGGTTTTCGCAGCATCGGATGTGCACCCTGCACCACGGTAGTCAGCCCTGCAGAGCAGGATGATCGCGCCGGGCGCTGGGAAGGCCTCAGCAAGACCGAATGCGGATTGCACACAGAGATGTTCCGCAAAAAGGATGTGGCCGAGTTAGGTCGTGATCTAAGACCTGATATTTCGGATGTGATCGAGAAGAAGGAATAAAAGGTTTAGACGTGGTAAAGAGGCAGAATTGGCAAGAAGCTCACACCCTGACCCCTGAAAAACTGGATTTAGCCCGGCTGGTGCTAGACGAAATCCGCGCGGGCAGCCCGGTGATGAAGGCAGTACGCCACCACCCATTACCCCGTGGTGGGTATCTGAACAAGGGTGCTTTAGTTGCCGCTTATAAGCAAATGGTCGAGCGTGGTGAGATGCAGGCCGATCCGCGCTTTTTGGAGAGCATCCGCCGGAAACCTGTACGCACGCTTTCTGGCGTAACTACTGTCACAGTGCTGACCAAGCCCTATCCCTGCCCGGGTAAGTGCATCTTTTGCCCGACTGACGTGCGCATGCCCAAGTCCTATTTGCCGGATGAGCCCGGTGCGATGCGCGGTTTGGAGCACAGGTTCGACCCTTACGATCAGGTGCGTTCGCGCCTGGAAGCGTTAGAGGCGGTCGGGCATCCGACTGACAAGATCGAATTGCTCATTTTGGGGGGCACCTGGTCGTCTTACCGGCGAGATTATCAGGAATGGTTTGTCAAGCGATGTTTTGAGGCTATGAATGGTACCAATGATGCCATTCCCGAAGGTGAAGAACAAAAACTTTCAGCTTCCCAAGCACAAAACGAAACCGCATCTCACCGCAACGTGGGGCTGGTGATCGAAACCCGACCAGATGAGATCACCCCCGACGAAATCCGCTGGTTACGTTACTTGGGCGTGACCAAGGTGCAGATGGGGGCGCAAAGTCTCGATAATCACATATTGGATATCAACAAGCGCGGGCATACTGTAGAACAGACACAGCAGGCCATGTCCCTGCTCAGGGCGGCGGGATTCAAGATCGTTTTACACTGGATGCCAAACCTGCTAGGAGCAACCCCAGAATCTGACCGCATTGATTTCGAGCGTCTCTGGAATGGCTTCTGCCCAGACGAGATTAAAATTTACCCCAATCAATTACTAACCAACGCCGAATTATACGAATATTGGCAGCGGGACGAATTTCGTCCCTACACTACGCAAGAACTGATTGATCTGATCATAGATATCAAGCCGACCATTCCTCGTTATTGCCGTATCAATCGTGTCATCCGTGATATTCCTTCTACAAATGTGGTTGAAGGCAATAAGCGCACCTCATTGCGGCAGGATGTGCATCGAGAGATGAAAGCACGCGGGATCCGCTGTGAGTGTGTCAGATGTCGGGAAGTGGGAAGCAAAGCTATTAGTCCAGATACGTTGCGTTTGGATGAGATGGCTTACCGGGTGGAAGATGCCAAGGAGCATTTCATCTCCTACGTCACACCAGACGACGAACTGGCAGGTTTCATTCGCCTGTCATTGCCCTTACCTACTTCACCCGATACGGAAATGGACGATCTCGTTAGCGCGGCGCTGATTCGCGAAGTGCACGTGTTCGGGCAATCTCTGCCAGTGGGCGCGGAAAAAGAAGGCGCCGCTCAGCACAGCGGTCTGGGGACGCAGTTATTGGAAGAGGTGGAAATCTTGGCGAAAAAGCAGGGCTTTTCAAAAATAGCAGTAATTTCCGCCGTGGGAACGCGGCCATATTATCTGGATCGAGGCTTTGAACGGGGTGAGTATTACCTGATCAAATCTCTATAAAACTTCACATCAAAGGATCGAACACACATTATGGCAGAAATTGTTCTCCCGATTGTTGCGGGATTGGTAGTTGGTTTATTGATCGGACTAACAGGGATGGGTGGGGGTGCACTGATGACCCCTTTCTTGCTCCTCTTTATGAAACTTGACCCTGTGCTGGCTGTAGGTACCGACCTGGCCTTTGCAGCCATCACAAAGATCATTGGGGGGATTCAGCACCGCCGCGAGAAAAACGTTTCACTCAGGCGAGTTGCTTGGATGGCGTGTGGAAGCATCCCGGCTTCTTTTTTGGGTGCTCAATTCATTCTAAGACAAACTGAAAACCGGGAGCTTATTGAAGAAATGCTGCCTAACCTTTTGGGAATTACGCTCATTATAGTGAGTGTGATTATTCTGGCGCGTGTGTTTCGCATGCTGGGGCCAACCGAGGTCATTGAAATCAAATGGCCTGGGCCCTGGGCTCTGATCGTCATTGGTGCAGTTGGAGGCGCATTGGTAGGCATGACCTCGATAGGCGGTGGAACGGTAATCATGGCCTTGCTGTTGATCTTCTTTTCGATTCCGCTCAATATGATGGTCGGCATTGATGTAGTTCACGGAGCATTATTGGCCGCTATCACAGCTTTGAATTACGCTTTTGCAGGTCAGACGGACTGGAGGCTTGTAGGTCTCTTTTTAATCGGCTCATTGCCAGGCGCCTGGCTAGGGGCAAAGATGATCAACCGCCTCGATCGTCGCCTGGTACGCGGGATATTGGCTGTTTTAATCTTAGGGGTAGGAATCGATTTATTGATTGTGTGAGAAAGATTTAAATTAGATTTCCAGCCCTGTTTTCTGTAAACAAATTTGGTTAGCTATTTCTACAACTTGATGTCTAGCATTTTTTCTACTTGACTGACGATTTCTTTTTGTTCATCATCAGGTAAAAATGAAGCTTTCGCGGCAGATAAGATGCTAATTTTAAGCACATCTAAATCCACGCCCAGGTCTTCACAAACCAGTTTGTACTCATGAGACAAGTCGATGCGTGAAACGCTGGGATCGTCGGTGTTGATGGTAACATTCAGGTCGGATTGCAACATGCTCGGTAGCTGATGATCGCTTAAAGCCGATACCACACCACTCTGGTAATTGCTGGTTGGGCAGACTTCAAATGTCGTTCCACGCGAACGTGCCAGGGCAACCACTTCTTCATCCTCCATGACACGCACACCATGGCCAATTCGTTTTGCTTCCACTTCTTCGATGGCTTCGCGCACATTTTCCGCCCCCGCCCATTCTCCGGCATGGATGGTGATATGTAATCCTGCTTGCTTGGCCTCACGAAAGATGCCTGCAAAGGGTTTAGCAGAAAATTCGGCCTCGTTGCCTGCCAGGTCCATTCCAACGATACCACGATCCATATGTGAAGCCGCTAGCCAGGCTACCTGCTCGGCCAATTTCGGACTTTCGTGGCGATTGACTGAAGCCAGTAAGCGCACGGTAATGCCGTATTCTTCTGCAGCTTCCGCGGCACTGGTACATACCCAATTAATCACATCGTGCAGGGGGAAGCGCTCTGCCCGACTCAGGGCAACAGGCGTGAAGCGCAATTCCATGTACTTGACATTGTCCCTGGCGGCATCTTCAACGGCTTCCCGGGTCACGCGATGGATGACATCCGGAGATTTATAAAATAGCCGCAAGGTATTAAATTTAGCCAGGAAATTTTGAAAAGTGAGCGGATCTTCATCCTGCACCTGAACCATGCCACTCAAACGCAAAATATTGGCCGGAATAGTAATGCCGTGTGCTTCAGCAACATCTAGCATAGTTTGCAGGCGTAACGAGCCTTCCAAATGACGGTGTAACTCCACCTTTGGGAGCGCTTTGTAAATATTTAACGGGGTAGTGGTATCACTCACTTCTTTTTATGGCGCTTTCTTTTCTTCTTCTTTTTACCCTCAGGTTTGGCCTGTTGGCCAGATTGTGCGGGCTCAGGCTCTGGCCCCGGATCGTGCAGGGTAATTTGGATGGGTCTCGGACGAGATGCAAATACACGGCTGATGACTAGTGAACGAATGTCTGCCAAAAGTTCTTGGAACATCTCAGACGCGCGACCTTTGTATTGTACCAGCGGGTCTCGTTGCGCGTAAGCTTCCAAGCCAATTGACACGCGGAGCGCCTCTACACGTGTCAGGTACTCAACCCATTGCTCGGTAATGGCTTGCAGCAATAGCTGACGATGGACCTCATTCAACACCTTCAGGCCGACTTCACGGATTTGCGCTTCATCGGAGTCTTCAGACTGCCCTTGTCGGGAAAGTTCTCTCTGTCCCCAGGCGTTCACCAATGCCTCTTCGGCTTTGGCCAGATGCTCTAACACTTCCTCACTAACTTCTTCTTCCGGACGGTCCTGCAGATACTGAGCCGTTAGAAAGACATAGCTAAAGCGAGTGAAAGCCTGCTTCACCTGACGGTGTGTTTTGGAATCAAAGGCTGTTCTCAAACCCTGTGAGAGTGCCATTAATATACGCAGTTTGGCATCATCGTTGTCTGCTGGTTCACGTTGGAGCGAGGCGTCCAAATCACGAGAAACTTGTCCGTTTTCTCCGACCAGCCGCTCGCGCTGCTTACCCATGATCTCTTCGCTGGTGTCCAAAATGGTAGTGGAAAGATCATCCCAGCCTGTCGACTGTAGCTGGTTCTTGTTAATCTCCAGCGATTCGTTTAATCGATTCTGAACCGCACCAATCACACGTGTAGCATACAGAGCGGTTAATTGCGAAGTGAGCATATCTCTGATATCTGCCTCAACTTCTTCCGGCTCGGTGGCCAGCAGACGGATTTGATTGTTGGATAGCTTCACCGGCAGGCGGGCGATGTTTTGCAGTTCCTCACTCAATTCACCCGGACGAAGCTGTTCCTCGCTATCTCTTAGCCCTTCGAAGAAAATGTCAAGGGCATCGGATCGTTCTTCAAGCTGCTGGTCTAGGTTGTCGGCCGTACGATCAATCAACGATTCGATAGCGTGCAGGGTATGCGTTTGCTCTGCGTCTATGGCATCCGAAACAAGCTCTAAAACTGCAGAGCGAATGTCATCGGTTTGATTGAGTTCTTCAAGTAACAGGCTCAAGCCATAGCTGGGGAAGACACGGTTATCATCATAAGCGAAGGGTGCCTGGATTTGTTCGAGCCAGGCCATCAGCTTCCAAGGACCTTCCTCATCTACCAATCCAACCGGAACGCGCATTTCGATCTCGGTTGCCAACATATCATTGACGTCTTCGCTCAGGTCTTCCTTGACGAAGATGCGGTCGCGCTGCGAGTAGATGCGCTCACGCTGACTGTTGAGCACGTCATCGTACTCTAGCAAGTGTTTGCGAACATCGAAGTTGGCGCCTTCCACGCGATGTTGGGATTGCTCCACAATGTTACTCACGATACGGCTTTCGAGCGGTAAGGAATCATCCACACGCAGGCGTTCCATCACACCGCTGACCTGTTGGCCCGCGAACAGTCGCATCAAATCATCCTCGAGCGATAGGAAGAAACGCGAGGAGCCGGGGTCTCCCTGACGGGCGGCGCGACCGCGCAACTGGTTGTCGATGCGGCGGGCTTCATGGCGTTCCGACCCGATGACATGCAAGCCGCCTAACTCCTTGACGCGTTCCATATCATCGAAATATTGTAAAAAGTGCTTGACTTCACTCTCATAGATGCTGAATGCAGAAGAGTCAGCCTTGAGCAAAGCCTGGCGGCGCTCTTCGAGTGGCAATGCAAATGGGTCTTTCACGCCTATCCGGCGCAACACGCGGTTGACCGCCATAAATTCTTCTTCGGCCAAATCGCCACCCAGTTTGATGTCAACACCGCGCCCAGCCATGTTGGTTGCAATCGTCACCGCGCCAAAAGCGCCCGCACCGGCGATGATCTGGCTTTCTTCAGTATGTTTGCGCGCATTTAACACGTTGTGCGGCACACCGGTTTTTACAGCCGACTTCAAGCGTTCGGCATGTTCGGGCGGGAGATTTAGAGCCTCAAGTAACACAGGTAGATTGACATCATCTTCGGGGTTGAGGCTGGTCAGACCAAATGGTTGTGCAAACTTGCGTAATTGACTGGGATTGATCTTCTCCAGTGGTGCGTTGAATGGAACCAGTTCTTCAATTAACCGTCCATCCTCAATGCGGTCATTGGCGACTAACCATGCATTACGAACGAGCAGTATTTGCATTAGGCGGCGAACAGGTTCCGCGCGCAGCCTACTTGATAACTGGTCTGAAGACTCGACCGAAGTAGTGCCCACCAACTGTGGCCGCCCCATGACATGAAAACGAATAATTTCCTTGATGGTATTGCGCAGTTTGGCTTCAATCGTGCGGAAGATGATGTCCGGGTAGTCTTTCCGTTTCCAAAGCACCGGTTCAGCATCCGACGGGTCTTCGGGGCGCAGATAGTAGGTGTACTGGTAGCCTTCCTCGTCCTTGTCTTTGTATTCTACCAAGGAGGAATTTGCACCAAAAGCCTGGTATTCCAAATTTGTTGGGATAGGTGTGACTTCTAGCTCGTAAATTTTGTTAAATTCTTCCGCTTCAGTCAGCGCAGTACCAGTCATTCCAGCTAGTTTCTTGTACATGCGGAAATAGTTTTGCAGGGTGATGGTGGCGTAAGTGACGGATTCCGGCTCAACCCGAACCCCTTCTTTTGCTTCCACTGCCTGATGCAACCCGTCGCTCCAGCGGCGGCCCGGCATCAGGCGTCCGGTAAATTCGTCCACGATGACTACTTTGCCCGCCTGGACGAGGTAGTCCTTGTTACGTTTGAAGAGATGTTGGGCGCGAAGAGCCTGTTCAAGATAGCCTAACAGGCGCGCCTGCTCGGGATTCATGTCTTCTGGCCGGTCGGGATCTTGAATCGGCTGACCGAGGAGCTGTTCTACATGCGCGATGCCGATCTCTGTCAGGGCTACGTTGCGATCCTTTTCGCTGGCTTCATAATCTTCCGGTTTGAGCTGTTTGACGATCTGCGCCATCTTGCCGTACCATTCCAGGTCACCGGAAGCAGGTCCAGAAATGATAAGAGGCGTGCGGGCTTCGTCGATCAGTACGTTGTCTACCTCGTCGATGATGGCGTAATGGTGGCCGCGCTGTACGCGGGCCTCCAGGTTCATGGTCATGTTGTCGCGCAGATAGTCGAATCCGAACTCGGAATTAGTGCCGTAAGTGATATCGGCGCGATAGGCATCGACGCGGTCCACCATACGGAGGTTGTGCTGGTCTTCGTGCGGGGATACTTTTTCGGGATCAACCAAGAAGGCTTTCTTGCCGTTTTCGGTGACAGCCGCCATTTGAAGTACGCCGACCGTCAGGCCTAGGAAGGTGAAAATCGGCGCCATCCAGCGCGCATCGCGGCGAGCGAGATAATCGTTGACGGTGATGAGATGAGCGCCTCGTCCAGCCAGCGTGTTGAGATATAGCGACAGCGTAGCGACTAATGTCTTGCCTTCACCCGTGCGCATTTCGGCGATGGCGCTGCGGTGCATGGTGATGCCACCGATCATCTGCACATCGTAATGACGTAAGCCGATGGTGCGCTTGGAGGCTTCCCGCACGACTGCGTAAGCTTCTGGCAAGAGCTCTTCGAGAACTTCCTGCTCAACTTCAAAGCGTTCGCTATCGTCTCCGATGCCATCCGTGGCGTCATATAATTGTGAACGATACGCATTAGTTTTGGCACGTAGGGCCTCGTCGCTTAAAGCTTCAAATTCTGGCTCGAGTCCGTTGATGACTTTGACCAATTCACTCAGTTTTTCAATTTCGCGTCTGTTGGGGTCGCCCCCGAAAAGTTTGACAAAGTTTTGCAGCATGTTGACCTTTCCGGGGGGAGATTATAACAGAGGGGTGTATGAGGAAAATAAGAAAATCCTGTTGAGAACGCCAAAATTTGAAGCTCTATATTGCCATACCAAATAATGCTTTACAGCATGTGACTGTTTGCACATCATATCAGTGGTATAATTGCGCCTTCCAAAACAGGACAATATATGGCCAATTTATCTCAAATTGCTCGTAAAACCACGTTTACTCTTTTCCTTGCTCAAAGTCTTTTTTCGGCCGGCGTTATCGCAGGGGCTACAGTAAATTCCATTTTAGGTGCCAAGCTTGGTGGAAACCCCTGGGCCGGTGTGCCCGCTGCTGTACTTCTTTTAGGAAGCGCCCTGGCAGCTTCGGTTTGGGGTATATTGATGGACAAGATTGGCCGCCGAAACGGCATTGCGCTGGGGCTTATTCTCGGTGTGGTGGGTGCTGTATTGGTCATTTCTGCAGCTAACCAGAGCTTGCTGCTATTAATGCTGGCGGGAATGGTATTTCTAGGATTTGCCCAATCAGCTATTTTGTTGGGACGATTCGCTGCTGCTGAGGTCAATCCGCCGGAAAAACGTGGCGCGGCTATTTCGAACGTGGTACTGGGGGGTACCGTGGGCGCGATTTTTGGACCATTATTAGTTGGTCCCTTGGGGAAGCTATCTCTGCGCCTCGGCATGGACGAATTGGCTGGTGGTTACATAGCCGGCCTGGTATTGTTTGGGGTTGCTTCAGTTATCATTTTTCTTGGCTTACGGCCTGATCCACGGGATGTGGGAAATCAGGTGGCGGCGCAATATCAGGATTCCGCTCCTGACGGGGAAGCCCGCCCGATTGGTGTTATTTTGCGCCAACCGGCTGCGCTGATAGCTGTTACTGCCATGGTAATAGGACAAGTTGTGATGGTAGCAATAATGGTGATCACATCCTTGCACATGAAGGAGCACGATCATGGTCTCGGAAGAATATCTGCTGTCATCTCAGCACATACGCTGGGGATGTATGCCTTTTCCGTCATCTCTGGCCGCTTGGCAGATAAATGGGGCCGCGGCCCGGTCATTTTGACTGGGGCAGCCACCCTGGTACTGGCCTGCATCACAGCGCCACTCTCCCCAGATGTACTTCCCTTGGCGGTTTCTTTATTTTTCCTAGGTTTAGGTTGGAATTTTTGCTTTGTGGGCGGTTCCACCTTGCTTGCGGATCAACTATCTCCTGCTGAACGTGCCCGTACGCAAGGCGTCAATGACTTGCTGGTGGGGCTGGCCTCTGCCACAGGGAGCTTGGGCAGTGGTCTAGTGTATGCTGCCACCAGTTATATGGTTATTTCACTGGTAGCCGGAGCTTTATCTTTGATACCGTTGGGGATGGCATTAGTCTGGATGCGCAGAAGGCAGGTCCTTGTTGCAGCATAACAGTCTTTTTATAATCATAAAAACTCCCCGTCATTTTTTTGACGGGGAGTTTTTGTTATCTATGCTTTGATCATTGTCAGCAGCATCTTGAATTGCTTAGTAGCCTTGACCGCATGTGGCTCATCCGCGGGCATAACGATAGCATTGCCGTTCTTCATGTGAAAGGATTTGCCAGAGATGATGATCTCGGCTTCGCCTTCCACCACATGGACGAGGGCATCGAACGGCGCGGTGTGTTCGCTCAATTCCTGGCCGCTATCGAAGGCGAACAGGGTCACATTGCCTGCTTCAGCTTTGGTGATCTGGCGACTTACAACCGAGCCTTCCTGATAATCGATCAGATTGGCCATTTTGAGTATTTCGGCTTTCGGTGCAGTGGACATATTGTCTCCTTGTTGCAAAAATATATCTAATATCTACCACGAAGTCACAAAGGCTCGAAGGCACCAAATCAAATTTGTGCCTTTGTGGTCAATGATCTTATGGTTTTTCCAACCCGTGCGCCTTTAGAAGGGCCTCATCATTCATCAAATCGGCGGTTGAACCATCGGCCACAATATGTCCTTCGTCCATGATGATCATGCGTGGAAACAGTTCCCGTACCATCAATAAATCGTGTGACGAGATCAGCATTGTGATGGGCAAATCATGCAGCAGATTAATGAGCGAGCGCCGAGCACGAGGATCAAGGCCGGCAGAAGGTTCATCTAATACCAAAATCTGTGGTCGCATGGATAGAACTGTCGCGATGGCAATGCGTTTCTTCTCTCCCACGCTCAAATGGTGCGATAGACGGTCTCGGAATTTACACATATCTACCATTTTCAGGGCCTCGTCCACACGGGTCCGCACCTCGTCTTCAGGTAGCCCCATGTGGAGTGGCCCAAAGGCCACATCTTCAAATACTGTCGGGGAGAAAAGTTGGTCATCAGGGTTTTGGAATACGAGCCCGACCATTGCACGGATAACAGGCAGATTGTTGGAGGTGAGACGGATGTTTCCCACGCTAATCTCTCCATAACCATTTAGGATCCCGTTCAGGTGCAACATCAGCGTGCTTTTTCCTGCACCGTTAGGCCCAACCAGCGCTACTTTGTCACCTTCACAAAGGTTTAGCGAAACGCCGTGCAGGGCTTCATGCCCGTCTGGATAATGGAAGTGCAGGTCGCTAACCGAGAGCACATCACCGTCGCAGCCTTGAAAAGTCGGAATGGGAATCGGGGTAATGGTTTTATGGGTAACGGGCATTAGAGCCGTCCGGTAAATTGTAAGAGAAGAATGATAATGATCGAAAGCGCGGCAAACAGCCAGTCGCTGGATTTCATGATATGCGGGGTGAGCGTGCGCAATTGACCGCCATACCCACGCGCAAGCATGGCATTGTAGATGCGGTCGGAGCGTTCGTAACTGCGCAGGAATAATTGACCGGCTATATTGCCAGAGACGCGTGCACGCCAAACCACGTTCCCGCCGGACCTGTAGCCTGTTACCGTTGCACTCCGCGCTTGCCGTGCCCTAAGCAGACGCATGACTTCGTCCGTCAGCACGAATAAATAACGGTACAGGAATGAGACTATGGTGGTCAGCACCGCTGGAATATACAGGTGCTCGAAGGCGTGGATCATATCTGGGAAGCGAGTGACGCTTACCAATAAGATGCCAGCCTGTACCGATAGCCATGAGCGTACCAGGATGCTAGCAAATTTTATCAGTCCGAAATCAGTCGGCATGAGTTTTATCGGACCAAGCGCCCATTCAGCTATCGGATTCCCCAACGGGGAGAAAATGGCCGAGATGGCTGCCAGCGCAAACGGCAGGGCGATAAAAGAGCGCCGGAAGGTGAAGTCCACGCCTAGTGTTGAAATGTGATTGGCCCACAACAATACGATCCAGGAAAGGCCAAGAGCAGCCCAGGCGCCGTCTGGTAGTAAAGCATTGGATAAGATAAATAGTACCGTCAGAACGACCTTGACACGCGGGTCAAGGTGATGGAGGCGGCTTTCTGCTTCGTGGAAGCGATCAAAGACGTCAGCATGCATGATAAAACTCAATGAGATTTCTTGCGCTTTAGCATGCCACCGATGATAATCATCAGACTGAGCAAGACCAGTGCTCCGACAGCGCCTGCCACGACGGTGGACAGCGCCGTTTCGCCCAGGAAGGGAATAGTGTAATCTGGCAGTATTTCATAAGGTGAGCTTTGCCCCAGTGCGAGGAAGCCAATATCTTTGGCCACGCGCTCCAGGCCATCCGGGTCGGCGGAGGCAAAAGGAGATAGTAGCACGACCAACAAGGAAATCACAATTCCAGTGTAGACCCATCCGCGACCACCCTTGGTTGCGGTTTCTTTTTCGTTCAACAGATCGGTGCGGGTACGCTCGATAAATGACAGCGCCGCGACTGTGATAATGGCTTCGCCAATACCAATAAACACATGTACACCCAGCATGGCCGGGGCAACGATCTCCAATCGCGTGGTACTACTCAACCACAATTGCAAGGCAGTTACCAGTGCAGAAGCGACCACTGCCAACCAGGCAGCTAAGCCTGCCACGGCCAGTCGCGTGCCTTTGCTACGGCCGATTACACCACGGTACAGACCAAAACCAATGACGGCGGTCAGCAGGCCCATATTGAAAATATTGGCGCCCATGACCAGTAAACCACCATCCTGAAAAAGCAAAGCTTGCACGCCAATGACGGCAGTCATGACCAGAATACCAGCCCAGGGACCGAGCACGATGGCTGCCAACGCGCCACCCAAAAAGTGACCAGATGTGCCGCCCGCCACTGGGAAGTTGAGCATTTGTGCGGCGAAGATGAAGGCCGCTATAATACCCATCAACGGGACTTGCTTCTCTCCGAGTGATTTATTGGTCTTGGAGATGGCGATTCCGACCATGATAATCGTGATAGCCCAAAAGATCAGGGAAATCACGATTGTCAGAAAACCATCTGGAATGTGAAGGGGGGTAGGGGAAAACAGCATAATATCCTCCGGGATTATTCGTCTTGACACTCTGGGCAAAGCCCGAAGAAGGTTACATGGCTATCGATGAAGCGGAACCCACTGATGGATTCCAGTTTGTTGTAAACTTTTTCCAGCCGCGCGTGATCAATCTGAACCTCGCTGCCGCATTTACGGCAGATCAGGTGGTGGTGGTCTTGCCTGGCAATTTCGTACACCAGATGCCCGCTGCCGATGTGAGCGGAGTGCGCTAGTCCGTTTTCGACTAAGAATTCAAGCGTGCGGTAGACGGTAGCCTCTGTCAGGCCAGGAAGATTCTCCTTAACGCGAGCAAATACATCCGTCGGGGAGAGATGCGTGCCTACATGGTGCAGCACGTGAATGATCGCCATCCGTTGGGGCGTCATGCGGAAGCCGCGGGCGCGTAGTTGGGGAGTGTATTGGTCAGAGCAAGACATTGTTTCTTATTGCAAAAAGTATCAATAACATATTATATCAAGAAGATATAGCCATGTAAAATCTTACTGAGGACGGTGTTGAAACGCCCCTTTATACGTTGGATAAAAAAGTGACTCAAAGCGAACATGTTCCGAGCCACACACTTCTCTAAAAACTTAGTAGAGAAATTCGGTAAAAAACGGATTACTTTTTAATCTACCCCGGAATGCTACAGATTCACTGTAGTGTTTTTAGCGTACTGTCTATAGTAATGAAAAACAAGAATCTATTTTGTCGATATCATTAGAAGATGGTTGCCATCCCAAACAGCAAATCCAAGCAGTAAGCCGGCGACTGCAGCCATACCAGAAGTGTGCCCTACTTGCATAGCAGCTTCAGTACTATCTATAAGTCTATCTATGTGCTCTCCTTGGCATATGCATTCAGCCAAAACAACCAGGGAGCTCGAAACTTGACCAAATGCGGCATGCTGCAGGTAAGTTCGACTTATATCATTTGTAAGCGAGGAAAGCCGACATATCTCCTTCCCTAGATCAGAGATAAATTGTATGCGTTCACTTCTGCCCTGTACCGTACACCAAAGTCCTGCCAGATAGCCCACCAGAAAATCGTCACAGCTGGGGGTCAGACCATCACCGAGACCAAGCAACATTTCAATTATGTTAGTATCCGTCAAGTTACATCGTCGTGTGGCATCAACAAGGTTACGTACGACATTCCCTATCTTGCGATACACTCCAAGGCTTATCATCTCGTCCGAGAAGATCAGATTCTCTAAGATGATCTCATAATCCGAGCCCCCTTTCCGTTTACTTAATACTTGCCAGGCATTTCTCCAACCGGTTTCTACAATCAGGTTTGCCATATCCACCATTAAGCTTGGTAAGTTACACTTCCAATATCGAGCCCTACATAACTCAATGGTTAAGGAGGATCCTTCAAAATGCAGCCTACCTCCTCGGCCAATTACTTTTTCTCCCACATATAACTTGTCGAATGAGAAAGCCTTAGGAGTTGATATTCGAATTCCTTGTGGCAGATCAGCTTGGCTAGCTGTGATAAGGGTAAGCAACAAACCATCATTTGCCTGTTGTAGATTAACCGCAGAACTAAATACACTATGAATAGTAGCATCGAAGTCGGTGCATGGTACTGCATAACCGACAGATATAGCACTGAGATACATATTTTCTCTAATAGAAGTAAATGAAACAATAGACATAGTGAAAAGATAGTGCATCATAAGGGT